>JBFJYC010000001.1:0-41175 GCA_041622815.1 Spongiibacteraceae bacterium
CAGGCCAGCGCCGGCGGCGGTTCGACCGAACTTTCCAGCGCCGAAATTTATATGGGCGGTAACGGCGGTACCCGGGTACAGCAGGCCTGCGGCTACGACGATTCCACCGAGAACATGAAGAACTTCCTGATGAAAGCCTTCGAAGGGTACGCCGACGAGGCCAAGGTAGACGCCTACGTCAACGGCAGCCTCGATCACTTCAACTGGCTGGTCGATAAGGGTGTGCCGTTTAAGGATTCGGAATTAAAAGAACGCGCCATTATGGCGCTGACCGATGATTGCCTGCTTTACACCGGTAACGAGAAAGCCTGGCCCTACCGCAACCACGCCGCGCCGGTACCGCGCGGGCACAACCTGTACGTGGAGGGCGATAATGGCGGCCCGCTGCTGATCAAAACGTTGATGGAGAACATCAAACAGCGCCCCATCGATATCCATTACGAGGCCCGGGCGCTGAGCCTGATCGTCGACGAGCACAACGCGGTAGTCGGTGTTGTTATTCGGGAAAATCAGACTGAGAAAACAGTGCGCGCAAAGCGCGGCGTAGTGCTGTGCGCCGGCGGCTTTGTCATGAACGCCGAGATGCTGCAAAAATACGCACCGCAGTTTGCACGTGAAGGTCATATGCCGATTGGCAACCCCGGTGATACCGGCAGCGGCATCATGATGGGCCAGAGCGTCGGCGCAGCGGCGATCAATATGGACCAGTGCTTTGTCAGTATTCCGTTCTACCCGCCCTCAAGCCTCACCTACGGCATCTTCGTCAACGACAAGGGCCAGCGCTTTATCAACGAAGACTGTTACCACGGTCGCGTCGGCTACCATGCGTTGCAACAGCCCGGTGAGCGCATTTACCTGATACTCGATACCGATACCTACGGTGATTACGAGAAATTTAACTATCTGATGGCCGAGGTGGTCGGTACCGGCGACACCGCCGAGGAACTGGAAGCCGAAGTCGGCCTGCCCAAAGGCATGCTGACCAATACCCTGAATCTGTACAACAGCAACGCCGCGAATGGCGAAGACCCGGTGTTTCATAAATCAGCGGAGTGGCTAAAGCCGTTGCAACCGCCCTTCGTGGCGCTGGATTGCACAATTAACCGGGGAACTTTCTATCCGACATTTACGCTGGGTGGTCTGGACAGCCTGCCGACCGGCGAGGTGGTGGACAATGATCGACAGCCGATTGCCGGTTTGTACGCCGCGGGCAGAACTACCGCGGGTATTCCGCGGACCGCCGCCGGCTACGGCAGCGGCATGTCGGTAGGAGATGCAACGTTCTTCGGGCGTATGGCCGGCAAAGCCGCGGCGGCACGCAAGGCTTAGAGGCGCTGCTTACCCGCGGTTAGCGGGGCAGTCGATACTCAACGTCCGCGACCGGCTCCACGGCACCGCCAACCACCAGCGCAGCGGAATCGCCAAACATATCCGCCACCTGTGATTGAATGAAATCACCAACCGAGAAATGGTCCCTGACCGGCGTGTAAACGATATTGACGCTGCCGATATCATTGTCTTCACAGACGTCGATGGTCGCGCCATCCTGTATCGCGTGGGTCGCCGTCACTCCGCTATCGAAACCGAAGGCCGCGTTGCCACAGATCGACGTGAGCGACTCTTTCACACCACGCATCATGATCGCGGAATCGTTATGGTTATCCGACCCGCCCCAGTCGATGGTCGACAGATCCAGATTCTCAAAGTCCGCGGTAGACGGTTTTGCGCCGACGCCAATGCTCGCGGCGGTGTTATCGGAGATATCAATTTCCGCTTCTTTCACAGCCTGAATGGTAATCGCCGACAGGCCGCCGCTCGGGTCGATGATCCGATTGCCGGCGATTGACAGCCAGCCATTGTTGCGGGCCCGGTGCGTGCTGATGATGTCGGCGCCCAGATGCTTCACTGCATCCAAGATGCGTCCTCTGGCATCGTAGCGCACGCGGCTATAGTCGTCGCTCCAGATATCGATTCCGTCCGCATTGAAAACATCCACGAAGACACTACCGACCACCACGTTGTGGTGCAGTTCGATCAGGCTGCGGTGGATATGCGGTTCGTTGAGTTGTTTGACATTTTCCGAGTTCGCACGCCGGTCATCACCCGCGTGATTGCGGTCTTCGTAGCGAAGGCCCGCACCGGCGGGGTCGATCACCACGTTTTCTGCGAACCGCACACTGGTCCAGCGCAAGCGGTGATCATGCTTCATGTGGCCGTCGTGACCCATCAAGCGCTCCTTGTCATTACCGTGGTAGTGACTATGCGGCGAGAAAAACCCGGTGCCGTGATGATGACCATGGAAGTCCAGATCGACACGGCCGTAAAAGGTATTGCCGAGCAGCATCCCCTGATTGAAACCATCGACATTGATTGCCCGATCGCCGGTCCAGGTTTCACCATTCAGGAAGTTGTTGAGGATGTCCCGATTGCCGACCTCGTTTTCGCGGAAGATGCCGTCGTAGTGACGCAGCTGGCTGACATCGTGGAACCGGTTGTTCTCGATCAGTCCACCGGTGGCATATCCCGTGCGCGCAGTGTTCTGGTTCACGCGGAGATCATCGGTCACGTTGTGGTAGGCGTGTACGCAGGTACCGTTCCAGTCGAGGACGATCAGGGCATCTTCTTCCTTGGGCGGTTTGAGCCGGCTCAGCACCCACGCGACAATATCATCCTTGGTCTTGAACACCCGGCCGGCGTATTCAAGGCTGCCAATCTGCAACATCTCACCGACTTCATTCACATCTTTATTAGCCTGACTTACTTCGCGTCGCGCTTCCGTGGTGTCAACGTTCGCGGTGCGCAATAACGCCAGCGCGTCCTGTCTGGACCGGATTGCATCCGCATGCTCGACCTTAACCCCGCTGGCCACCTGCCGCGCCGCTGACAACGCCTTGCGGTCTTCCGCAAGTTGCGTCCTCAGCACAGGAATCCGGGCCTTGGCGGCGGCAATATCAGCGCCGGCCTGCCGGATCTGTTCAAACTGTTCCTGAAACTGCCCGTCGGACTGCCGGCTGTTATTTTCAACAAATGCCAGCAGATCATTGGTCAACGGTGGCAGCTTGTCATTGTCAGCCTTAATCGCCGCATGGGCGGCAGCGGCAGACCTTCTCGCTTTTTTGATGATGCTTCTTTGCGCGGAAATTTTCTTGCGGGTAGCCCCGAATTCGGCGCGGGCGCTCCTGACCCCGGCATTCGCCTGTTTGCGCGCTGCCAGGTAGTCTCGGTAGGCCGGCAGCGTGTCGCGATAAGCACTGCGCGCCGCATCCCGGGCACTCTTAGCCGCCTCCATCTCGCGGCGCTTCTCATCCAGTACTGCTTTCATTTGGTCGTGGACGGCCACCAGATCACGGATCTCCTCAGGCGCCACCATCGGCCCCTTCAGGTAGGTGCCGGTGGCCACATTGTTGCGCACAACCACGCACGCATCCGTATTGCGGAGCTCCAACCGCTGCGTCACGAAACGATTCTCGATGATATAGGGGTCCATCATGGTGCCACTGCCGGGCAAACCGGCGCTGGCCAGATCCTCATCGCTGGTCCAGATCAGCTCTTCAACGGGTGCCGCAGTATCAAATGCGTAGGCTTCACCGTGCACGATCACAGACGGTGTATCGCCGATTACCGCGTCGGTGAGACTCATGGAAATAAGGGGGCCTTGATCTTCAAACATCATGCGCGCCATGCCGGTCTGGTCGCAGCCATCACTGTGGTGCACCTCGCCGCGCCCCCCTTCCATATGTCCGCCATGCCCGGCGTCACCGTGAGTGTGATGCGCGTGATGCCATTCACCGCCGTGCTCGTGAGCACCAACAGCTTCCTTATGGTGGAAATGTTCGTGGCCATCATCGACAGAATGGCTGTAAGGGTGCACGTCGACCTCGCAAGGAGATTTGTGCTGCGCCTGGTCGCCACCGTGACCGTCGTGATGATCCTGTTGCGCTAAGACGGGCAAACCAGGGCCAGCAAAGGCCATAGGTGACACAAATAAAGCGAAAGTAAACAGGGACGCACGCAGTGCTTTTCTAACGGGGGCTAGCATGAAAGCTCCGAGGGTGAGATGTTATTTTTCTAGCACACGAACCGTGTGCCACCATCGAGAGGTTTACAGCGGATTTAACATTGAATTTGAAACTAAATCCGTGCGACAGGTCACGGAATGCGTACTTAGCGCTGCTACGAAGGCGCCAAGGGGCTTACAACAGATAGCCCTACGGCCAATGCCAGCGCTAGCGGCGGTAACGCTTTACCTGTTCATGCAGCGCCAGTTCGTGATCTTCGGCGATTTACAACAGCAACCGCCGAACATCCCCCAGTACAGCGACCAGATGGGTCATAAAGCGGCCGGCATCGCCGCCGTTGATGCCCCGGTGATCGTATGACAGGCACAGCGGCAGCATTTTGCGAGGCGTAAATTCGCTGCCGCTCCAGACCGGCTTTACCGCCATTTTTGACACGCCGAGAATGCCGAGCTCCGGCGCATTCACAATCGGCGTAAAGCCGGTGCCGCCGATATTGCCGAGACTGGAAATCGTAAAGCAGCCACCCTGCATTTCGCTGGGCTTGAGTTTGCGGTTTTTCGCTTTCTCTGCCAGCTCGGCAATTTCCGCGGACAATTCCCAAACGGATTTTTTGTCGACATCGCGAATCACCGGCACCAGCAAGCCGGCGGGGGTATCCACCGCCATGCCGATATGAATATAGTGCTTCTGGACCCACTCGCCGTTTTGCACAGACGCATTAAAGCGCGGTACGTCCCGCAATGCGGCGGCGCAGGCTTTTAACAGAAACGGCATCGGTGTCAGCTTCACGCCTTTGACCTCCGCCTCAGCCTTCATCGCCGCCCGAAAATCTTCCAGATCGGAAATATCGGCCTCATCAAACTGGGTCACATGGGGCACATTGACCCAGCTGCGGTGCATATTCACAGCGGTCGCCTTTTCCATACCGGTTAGCGGCCGCGCTTCAATTTCACCGAACTTGCTGAAGTCGACTTCCGGAACAGGCGGAATTCCGGAACCGCTGCTGACACTCGTCGAACTTTTACCGGCCAGCCGCGATTTCACATAGTTCTGCAGGTCTTCCTTGAGAATCCGGTTACGGGGGCCGCTGCCTTTGACGTCGTTCAGCGACACGCCAAACTCGCGGGCCAGGCGTCTTACGGCGGGGCCGGCATAAACAGAGTCTTTCTCGCCGTCGCTATCACTGGCAGAAGTCTGCAATGGTGTCGGTAATTCTGGCTGCGGCGCAGTAACCCCGGACGCAGCAGGCGCAGCCGGTGCGTGCGGTGCCGGTGAGGCCGCCGCCGGCTTCGCCGGAGCCTGGGACTTTGCCTGCACTTCCAGCTCAAGAATCGGGGTGCCCTGGCTGGCCTGGTCACCCACCTGGATACTTAAGGACAAAACTTTTCCCGCCAGCGGCGAGGGTACTTCCATCGACGCCTTATCCGTTTCCAACACAATCAGCGAATCGCCTTCAGCGACTTCATCACCGGCGGCGACGCACAGCTCGATCACTTCCGCGCTATCCGCACCGATATCGGGCACCGCCACCTGCTCCTGAGTGGCTGCCCCCGCCTCAGCTGCAGCGCCTTGCGCAGGCTCATCGGCGACGACGCTTTGCGGCGGTGAATCTTCTGCCGGCTGATCCTCAATTTTGTCTGCGGCTTCCGCTTCCGCAGCCGGCGCTTGCTCCTCCGTATCGGGCTGGTCTTCAGCCGCTTCAGTAGCCACCACCATCAGATCGCTGCCCTCGCTAACCTGATCGCCCTCCTTCACCAATATTTCAACGACCTTCCCGGCAAACGGCGCCGGCACTTCCATCGATGCCTTGTCGGACTCCAGTACCACCAGAGAATCTTCGGCTGCCACGGTATCCCCGACCGCCACACAAATTTCAATTACCTCAACACCGTCACCGCCGCCGATATCAGGAATTTTTACAGTTTCATTGCTCACTGTGGTTTCCTTTAGCGGGTGAACGGATCGGGCAGATCAGCATTAATACCGAGCGCCGTAATCGCCTGACTCACATCCGACGCCGGCAAATGCCCCTGATCTGACAGCGACTTCAACGCCGCGACCACAACGAAATTGCGGTCGACCTCAAAATGGCGGCGCAATGCCTGACGCGTATCCGAACGACCATAGCCGTCGGTACCCAACACCGTATAGGGTGCTGTTATCCACGGCCGTAATTGTTCGCCATAGGACTTGATGTAATCGGTCGCGCAGATCACCGGTGCATCCGAGTCACCGAGCAACTCAGCAACATAGGCAGTGCGCGGCGGCGCCTCCGGATGCAG
This sequence comes from Spongiibacteraceae bacterium, assembly GCA_041622815.1. Lineage (GTDB taxonomy): Bacteria > Pseudomonadota > Gammaproteobacteria > Pseudomonadales > Spongiibacteraceae > JBFJYC01. The sequence goes on from JBFJYC010000001.1 coordinate 6,302, forward strand.
CATATTCCAGCGGTCGCAACTCATACCGTCGCGATGCAGCTCGTTAATGCTGGTAGCACTCCACACCGACGCAGCTATGCCGTAGTCGCTTTCCAGCATCTCGGCGGCCGCTTCAACTTCGCGCAAAATCGTGCCGCTACCGAGCAACCGCACTGACAGCTTTTTATCGGCAGCGGGTGCCCGCAGCTGGTACATACCGCGGATAATGCCCGCCTCCACACCCGGCGGCATATCGGGGTGGGTGTAGTTTTCGTTCATCAGGGTGATATAGAAGTAGACGTTGTCTTTGTCGCCGTACATGCGCTGCAGACCATTCTGAATAATCACGGTCAGCTCGTAGGCATAGGTCGGGTCATACGACACACAGTTCGGAATCATTGCCGCCATCAAATGGCTATGCCCGTCCTGATGCTGCAAGCCCTCACCATTCAGTGTGGTGCGCCCGGCAGTAGCGCCGAGCAGAAAGCCCCGCGCCTGCGAATCGCCGGCGGCCCAGGCCAAATCCATGACCCGCTGAAAGCCGAACATCGAATAGTAGATATAGAAAGGCACCATCGGCAATCCGTGATTGCTATACGATGTCGCCGCCGCCAGCCAGGCTGACATCGCACCGGCTTCGTTGATGCCCTCCTCCATAATCTGACCCTTGATGTCCTCTTTGTAGAACATAATCTGATCGTGATCGTGGGGGGTATAACGCTGCCCCTGTGCTGAATAAATACCGAGCTGACGGAACATGCCCTCCATACCGAAGGTGCGTGCCTCGTCCGGCACGATTGGCACAATCTGCTGACCAATCGCCTTGTCTTTTACCAGGGTCGACAAGGTGCGCACAAACGACATGGTCGTCGAAATCTCACGCTTACCGGAGCTTTTCAGCTGTCCCTTCAGGTCATCCAGTGACGGCACTTGCAATGCGTCGAAATCTTTTTTTCGCGCCGGCAGGTAACCTCCGAGCCGCTCGCGCTGTTCACGCAAATAAACCATTTCCGGGCTATCCGGCGCCGGACGGTAATACGGCACATTGGCGAGTTCGTTGTCTGATATCGGAATACCAAAACGATCGCGGAAGGTTTTCAGCGACTCGATGTCCAGTTTCTTAATGGAATGAGTTTCATTCTGGGCTTCTCCGCCCTCACCCATACCATAACCCTTCACCGTCATTGCCAGTACCACGGTCGGCTGGCCTTTATGCTTCACAGCCTGATCGTAAGCTGCATAAACCTTGTACGGATCGTGTCCGCCGCGGTTCAGGTACATGATGTCTTTATCGGAAAGGTCCGACACCAATTCCGTTAACTCAGGGTACTTACCGAAAAAATGCTCGCGGGTATAACCACCGCCGTTGGCTTTGTAGTTCTGCAACTCACCGTCACACACTTCATCCATGCGTTTGGCCAGCAGGCCGGTCTTATCTTTTTCTAACAACGGGTCCCAGAGACGGCCCCAGATAACTTTCAGCACATTCCAACCGGCCCCGCGAAACACACCCTCGAGTTCCTGAATAATTTTGCCGTTACCGCGCACCGGACCGTCGAGGCGCTGCAGATTACAATTGACGACAAAAATCAGATTATCCAGACCTTCGCGTCCGGCCAATGCGATAGAGCCTAGTGATTCCGGCTCATCACATTCACCGTCACCTAGAAAGCACCAGACCTTGCGGTCACCCTGATCAACAAGTTCGCGCGATGCCTGATACTTCATCAGATGCGCCTGATAGATCGCCTGAATCGGTCCCAGACCCATACTCACCGTCGGAAACTGCCAGTAATCCGGCATTAACCAGGGGTGCGGGTAGGAACTCAGGCCATTGCCGTCAACTTCACGGCGGAAGTTATCGAGCTGATCTTCGTTGAGCCGGCCCTCAAGATAGGAGCGCGCATACATACCCGGCGAGCTATGCCCCTGATAGTAGATCAGATCGGCTTTATCACCACCGCGAAAGAAATAGTTAAAACCCACATCGTAGAGCGTCGCCGCCGAGGAGAAGCTGGCGATATGCCCGCCCAACCCCTCGTCGTTGTCGTTGGCGCGCATCACCATCGCCAAGGCGTTCCAACGGATCATCGAGCGGATTTTGCGCTCCATAAACAAGTCGCCGGGCATGCGACGCTCATCCAGCGGATTAATCGAATTGCGAAACGGCGTGGTAATTGCCGCCGGCATATTGGTACCGGCGGCCGCAGCGCGATCCGTCAGCGCTTTAATAATCTGGGCAGTGCGGCCGCGGCCGCTATGGCGCATCACATCATCAAGCGCGTCCAACCACTCTTTGGTTTCCTGCGGGTCTTCGTCCTGCTCCATAGATATTTCCTGCAACGCTGAGCAAAAGTTAACGCCGAGTACACGCTCGCAGCGTTAGGTGTTTGAAATGGCAGGGAATATTAGCGCGAAAAGCGACGCATTGCGCGCCGCGGTTACCGGTATTCGGCTGAATCTTCCCGTTTCAGGGAAAGCTGAACCAGCGCGCATCTCGCTTGAAGGCGATGCGATCCGCAATCAGCCGGCCGGGCAATCGCCGGACATCAACATTGCTACTACCCAATAACCAGAGCACCCGCCGCGTATCGGCACCGAATAAAGCTTTGACGTGACTGCGCCACTGCTCATACGTCAGGGCGTTCAAGGCGTTAACCAACTGTTCACGGCCGTCAAAGGCGGTATAGCCGATCAACAAGTCCCGCCAGTAGCGGTCACTGGCCTCCCAGAGATTGGTCGGCGACTCCAGTAGCCGGCTCAGTAGCGCTGCCTTGTGACGGTCGAAAGCTGCTTCATCGATGGCGCTTTGTTGCCATTGCGTCAGGAACTCTCCGATTTCCGCGCGCACTGTCTCGCTGTCCGCAACCGGTGATTGCACCAGCAAAACCAGCCCGGCGGCATCGCGCTGGGGATAGGCATAGGCAGACACCACATAGCCCAGTTGTTTTTCAGTGCGCAGTACGCGGTAAAAATCCGATGACAGCATCTGCGCGATCACACCAACACTGACGCGGTGCGCCTTATCGGCAGACGCGGCCTGCAAGTATGCGAGCACCGATGTGTCTTTGTGTTCGCTGGCAACGATATTCACCAATTCACCCCGGGGCAGCTGCAAGACATCGTCGGACGGGTTGATGATGCCGTCGGCGAGCGGCAGCTTTTGCTGGATCAACCCGGCGATCCGGCGCGCCTCTTTCCCGGAATAATTGCCGTTGATCTGCACCAGCGCCGCAGTGCCGTCCAACGCGATGCCTGCATGCGCAACAACTTGTGCCAGATCAACCCGTTCAACAGCCGGCAACAGTTCCTCGTGCAACCAATCTTTTTTGCGCAACAAAGTGCCGAGATCTTTCATCAGCAGACGGTAGGGCTCAACCTGCCGTGAATTTTGCAGACCGCGCACCAATTCATCTTTAACACGACTAAAGCGCGCGCTGTCGGCGGCAGGGGCTTTCAGTGTTTCCAGCACTTGTTCCAGCAACTTGTGCTGCTTCTCGTTGTAGCCGCGTATCGTGATTTGTACGCCACGCCGGTCCGGTCGCAATGCGACATTGAGACCCGCCAGATTCGCGGGGTACTCCCAGCTATTCAGCTCATCATCGACCAGGTTCAGCCATAGCAGATTGCGGGCCGCATACACCAGACCGGTTTCGCCGCTCGGTGCGCGTAACAATATATTGATACTGCCTTTAGGTACGCCGAAACCAGCATCCGTGCGATGCCATACATCCAGACCTTCATCTGACTTGAGTTGCACCGGTGTCCTGACATCGACAGCCGGCGTTCTCAGTGACAGGTCATGCGCGATAAAAATATTCGGCGGCGGTAAGGCCAGCTTCGCGGCAAGGGATTTTGCCAGCGACGAGGCCGGCGGCAAGTTGATGCCACGCTCAATCGAATAAGGCGTGCTGTAATACGCACTCTTTTTCGTTGCTTTTATCTCCGGCGCGACTACCGCTATTTGCACACGTCCGGGCACCAGATCAGCCAGCAACTGCCTGATCGCCGTTTCGCTATATTTTGAGTAAAGATACGGGCCGTTCAGCACATGCTCGGCAGAATACTCATGCAGCTGTGACGCAATTGCGCTGACGTCGTTAATGGCGTCGGGAATATTCCGATACTGAAACTGCTGATGCCCGAGCACCGCAAGCTCTTCAAACCGCCAGCGCTCAACACCTTTCCTGCGCACCAGATCAATCGCAGCAAATACCAGTGCGGTGACGTCATCACGGTGAGCGTAGCCGGATTCGGTCAGTGTGATACTGACCGATAGCATGCCGCCACCGTTGAAATCAAAGGCAGTACCGGCACTCAGCGTTTCCGCCCAGCCCTGCGCCTTCAGCGTCGCGAGCAGACTGCCCTCACCCTCATGTCCCAACAGATTACCAACATAAGCCGCCGGCTTGCTCCGGTACAACGACTTCATGTCACCGATTTCGAAGCCGTAACTGATCTCGCGGCTGTTCTGCAGTGGTTGAATATGCATGCGCAGCGGCAGGTCTTCCGCTTTGAACAGCGGCACCGTGATTTTGTCCTCCGGTACATCCCGGCGCAGCACCTGACTGAAGCGGGGGCGCACCAGCGCCTCTAACTCTTCCAGCGATCGCGGACCGCTAACCACCAGACTCATGCGGTGCGCGGAATACCATCTGCCATAAAATTCGAGCAAGGCGTTGCGGAGTGCAGCCTCGTCGGCTGCCTGTAACGTCTGCAAACTGCCGACACTGAAATGGCGAAAAGGGTGCGCAGGATTGACTTCGGTTTTCACTACATCATAGATACGCCGGCGATCATCGCGGATGCGCGCGCGGTACTCTGATTCAACCGCATTAACCTCACGACTGACATATTTTTCATTGAATAGCGGGTCGATAAAAAAACGGGAAAAACGATCCAGCGCAGGTTCCAACTGTTCATGCGCGACATCAAAAAAGTAATTGGTGTGCTCAAAGCTTGTATAGGCATTATGTCCGCCGGCGTGAGCATTGATAAAGCGCTCATACTCACCCGCATCCGGATACTTTTGCGTGCCCAGAAACAGCATATGCTCTAAAAAATGCGCCAGTCCCTGCCGCTCATCGGGATCGTGGCGCGATCCTACATTTACATCCAGCGCCGCAGCCGCCTTGTCCGCATCCCGGTCAGATACCAGTAAAACCCGCATGCCGTTATCCAGCAGCAGATATTTATACTCACGGTGATCGGCGATACCGCCGACCGGCTGCTTATCCAGAAAGGAAATGCCGGCACAAGCTGTCAGTAGCAGCGCTGCCACAACAGCGCTGGCAAGGTTAAATCTGTAATTACGCAACCGGTGTCTGCTCCGCTTCTTCCGAGTGAATATCCCGGCTCGGCCAGGCATTGATAATCGCTTTCAGTAAAGTGGCCAGCGGTATCGCGAAGAACACGCCCCACAACCCCCAAATTCCGCCAAAAATAAGCACCGCCAGGATAATCGCGACCGGGTGCATATTGACCGCTTCGGAAAACAGCAGCGGCACCAGCACATTGCCATCCAGCGCCTGAATGATGGCGTAAACCAGAAACAAGGATCCGAATTCAGAGGACCAGCCCCACTGCAAAAATGCGACCACCACGACAGGAATCGTCACTACCGCCGCGCCGATATAGGGAATTACCACGGACAGCCCTACAGCCAATGCCAGCAGCGCCGCATAGTTCAGCTGCAGCCAGGCAAATGCGATATACGAAGCGACGCCGACAATGACAATTTCGACAACTTTGCCGCGTACATAGTTGGCAACCTGATCATTCATCTCCGCCCATACTGTGCGCATCAGCGGGCGCCGCGGCGGCAGAAAAGCAGCAAACCAATCGAGAATCTTCTGCTTATCTTTGAGAAAGAAAAATACCAAAATCGGTACCAGCACCAGATAAATCATCAGATTAACCAGATTCGGCAGCTGTGAAATCGAGTATTCGAAGATGCGCTGCCCCAACTTGCCGCCCTCGGCAGCCGCCTGCGCCATCCAGGCATTGACCTGCTCAACGGTGACAAAATCATAGCGCTCGGGCACCAGCATCAGTGCCGCCCTGAGCTGGCCGATCATCTGCGGTAACTCGGCGATAAGATTGGTTAACTGCTGCCAGACCAGCGGCATCACGCCAAACAGGAAGCCGATAAACGCCCCCATAAACACCAGAAACGCAGTCGCCATTGCGAGCCAGTTGGGCATACCCAGCCGGGTCAAATTAGCAATCAGACCCTGCAGTACAAACGCCAATACGACGGAGCCGATGACCGGCGCGAGCACATCGCCCAGCGTCGCCAATATCACCAGTGCGACCACGAGCAACAATGCCAGAACAACCGTTTCTTCCTCGGCGAAAATCCGGTCGATAAAGCGGCGCAGCGTTTTTAGCATTGGTGGACCGGCCTCTTTAGGCTTTGCGGATCAGGTAACGGAACACACCGTCGACCTCAGAACTATGCAATAGCGTATTACCACTACGCCGGGCGAATACGGCAAAATCCTCCACCGAACCGGCGTCAGTGGCCAACACCTCGAGCACCATACCGGCACTGAGCGCATTTAAGGCCTGCTTGGCTTTGAGCAAGGGCATAGGACAGGTCAATTCGCGCGCATCGAGGTATTCATCCGGATTCAGATCAGCGCCCGGGGCAGAAAGTTCACTATGTGGCACCGATGTCGGCACTTCGACGACTACCCGAAATTAAATTGAACCGCATTATCGCGGACTTGCCGAACTATAACCATAATCGGCTGCGAAACGCACTTTTCCGTTACTGCGCTGTCTTAATCGACAGTGCCCCGCCCAGCCGCTAGCATACGGCTGCCATCGGGCACTTCATGTCCGGCCCGACAGGATTATTCAGTGCCCAATCAGATCATCCGAACCGTCAGCGCAGTTTTGCTCGTTCTCGGCCTTGCCGCCGCGACCGCCCGCGCGCAACCGGAAATCGACGACGAATATGGCCTGCCTTCGCTGGGTGATGCCAGCTCCAGTCTTTTCTCTACCGACCAAGAATACGAACTCGGCCGGGTCTGGCTGATGGCATTCCGCAGCAGAGTGGAACTACGTGATGATCCCCTGTTGCAATCCTACCTCGAAGATCTGATTTACCGGCTGGCACAGCACAGCGAGCTCAAAGACCGGCGGCTCGACCTGGTGATAGTGAAGAACAAGGTGATCAATGCCTTCGCGGTTCCCGGTGGTGTGATCGGCGTCCACGACGGTATTTTTCTGTACGCGGAAAACGAGAATCAGCTCGCCGGCATTCTCGGCCACGAACTTGCGCATATCAGTCAGCGACACTTCGTTCGTTCGGTAGAGCGGCAGCGCGCTGCGACACTGCCGACAATGGCGGCCTTACTCGCGGGTATTGTCATCGCCGCCACATCCGGCGGCGATGCCGGTATTGCCGCGATCACCGCCGGCCAGGCAGCGGCATTGCAATCGCAACTGCGTTTCAGCCGCGAAAACGAGCAGGAAGCTGACCGTATTGGCATGCAAACTCTCGCCCGCGCGGACATGGACCCCAACGCCATGCCGGAGATGTTCAGCATCATGAATGCCAAGCTGCGCTATCTCAGCCGCAAGCCGCCTGAGTTTTTGCTGACCCACCCGCTGACCGAGAGCCGCATCAGCGACAGCGCAGCCCGGGCGCGGGTCTATCCCCGCAAGGTCTACCCGCAAAACCTTGAATATCAGCTGATGCGCAAACGCACTGAAGTCGCGTTCGCGGAGAACCGGGACAACCTGCTCGGCAATTACCGTTCGAAAGCTGACAGCGGCGGTGAAGCCAACCGCTACGGCATTGCCGTAGCGCAGCTAGCGATCGGTGATTTCCAGAATGCCTGGAACAGCCTGAAGCCATTACTGGATAGCGACCCGAACCGCATCAGCTATGTCTATACCGGTGCAGATATTCTGCTGCAACAACGAAAAATCAAAGAGGCTGTGGACTTGCTGGAGCGCAACTTACGGTTAGCACCGAATAATTACGCCCTGAACCGCAAGCTCGCCGAAGTCTGGCAGGCCGCCGCCAGCCCCCACAAAGCCGAGGAAGTACTGGCGCGGCTCGGTGAGCTGCGTCCCGCCGATCCGAACGTTTGGTACCATCTGGCCGAGGTCCGCGGTCTGTCCGGCAATATCCTCGGCCTGCATCAGGCGCGGGCAGAATATTTTATTTTAGTCGGTAATTTTGATGCTGCGGAGAAGCAGCTTTCTTATGCATATCCACTGGCCCATAACAATCCGATTCAGCAAACGCGCATCAAACAGCGCGCCCGTCAGATTCAGGATATCCGCGACAAAATTAAGAAATTTTAGTCAGCGCCGTCCAGCTGATTTCAAAGTCGCCGGCGTCGCTGGAAAAATACGCCGAATCACCGCTTAGCGTTACCGACATCTCCATAGTGCGCTGCACCAGCGCAGTCAGCGCCTGCAGCCCGACCCAGCGCAACTGAAAAACCTCAGCTTTTGAATCGGATATCTGCGCCCCCGCCTGCTGCCACCATGCATCCGACTTAGTGTTAAACGAATAGACACGCACCGCTTCGGCAACACGCGTTGCTTTTTTGATCCGCTCCGGTGCCGGTTCGCCGACATCGATCCACAGCAGTAATCGCCCGTCGAGCGAGCGGCACTCGATATCCGGCACATCGGGTTCGCTGAGGCCTTTGGTAAAACCCAGCCCTTCCCGGGCGTTAATGCAGAAGGCGAGCACCCGCGCCATCATCCTCTCAGTCGTTTCCGAGGGATGCTGCGCAATGGTTAAATTTAAAGTGTCGTAAAAATCCCGGTCGAGATCCGACACGGCAATACGGGCTTTAAATATAGTGGGTTTAAGCGCCACGCGATGCGCGCTTACAGGTGCTGCTTGGCGAAATCGAGCATTCGCGTCAGCGGCTTCATTGCCTTGCGACCGAGTTCGGGGTCCACCTCTATTTCGTTGCCGCCGTGCTCCAACACCGCCGCCAGATTGTCGAGTGCGTTCATCGCCATCCACGGACAATTGGCGCAGCTTCTGCATGTGGCGCCGTTGCCGGCGGTCGGCGCAATAATAAACTCCTTGTCCGGCACCGACTGCTGCAATTTGTAAAAAATCCCCTGGTCAGTGGCGACGATAAACCGCTTGTTCGGCAGCTCCGACGCGGCGTTAATGATTTGCGTCGTCGAGCCGACACGGTCAGCGAGTTCGACAACCGCCGCCGGCGATTCCGGATGCACCAGCACCGCAGCGTCGGGGTACAACTTTTTCAGGTCTTCAATGCCGCGTGCTTTAAACTCTTCATGCACGATGCAGCTGCCATCCCAGAGCAACATATCCGCACCGGTTTCCCGCTGCACCCAGCTGCCCAGATGCTGATCCGGCGCCCACAGAATTTTCTCACCCAGCGCGTCCAGATGTTTAACCACTTTTAGTGCGATACTCGAAGTCACCACCCAGTCCGCCCGCGCCTTCACCGCTGCGGAAGTATTGGCATAGACGACCACGGTCCGGTCCGGGTGTGCATCGCAAAACGCCGTGAACTCCGCCACCGGACAACCGATATCAAGCGAACAGGTCGCCTCCAGCGTCGGCATAATGACCCGCTTATCAGGCGATAAAATTTTTGCGGTTTCGCCCATGAATTTGACGCCGGCGACCACCAGCGTTTGCGCCGGATGATCGCGGCCGAAACGCGCCATTTCCAGCGAATCCGACACACAACCGCCGGCCTCCTCGGCCAGCGCCTGAATTTCCGGTGCGGTGTAATAGTGCGCGATCAACACCGCATTGTGCTGCTGCAGCAGCTGTTTGATGCGGTCGCGTAGTCGCGCCTGATCGGCTGCCGGAATTTTCGGCTCAGCAGTCAGCTTGTCCAGATGCTGCTGAACTATCTGTCGCGGTGAGGCTGTATTAGACATAAAGGAAACTGCAAGTGCGGAACGTCCGGACATTTTAACATAGTTACCGCCCTGACCCGGCTATACCGTCCTGACTAGCCGCCGAAGCTGAACCTCAAATCGGCCTGATAGGTGGTCTGGTCGGGATAAGGTGTCTGAGTGTAATTACCGGGCAGTAGCGGCTGATCAAGTATCAGCACCGAATCCTGTACCTTGGTCAGGTTGCGCGCCTGGAAATTCAACGTCCAGCCGCCGGATGCCGAGCGCAGGCCAAAACCGGCATCGATGCGTGTGGTTGCCGGCTGGAATGTATTCGGATCGATGTCCGAATCGAGATAGCGCCCGTCGGTATAGGTCACATTCAAACGGATATTCGCCAGCCAGTCCGCGCTTTCGAAAAGCCGGAATTCGTATTTTGGTGAATACGACAGACTCCAGCGCGGCGCATAGGGCAAGGGCTTACCGCCCAAGTCCTGTCCCGGGTCGTCGCCGGACCGGAACAACGGCGGGCCATCGGGAAACTTTTCGTAGCGGGCATCGAGATAGCCGACACTGCCGGCCATACTCAATCCCTCCAACGGCGGCAACCAGAAAAAATCCAGCTCTACGCCGCGGCTAGAGGATTCCGGCGCGTTGCTGGTGGTCAGTGTGACGCCGTTAAACGTGCGGATTTGCAGGTCTTCAACCTGTGCATCAAATACCGCCAGATTCAGCGTCAGCGAACCGCCCGCCAACCGGGATTTCATGCCTACTTCGTAGGTGATCGCCTCCTCGGCGCGAAATGTCAGCGAGTCATCATTCAGCGGTGCGGGATCGATACCGCCGGCCTTAAAACCGACCGCTGCATTCGCATAGATATTGATGTCCGGCAGGATTTCGTAATTAACCGCAATCTTCGGTGACACATTGGACTCTTTGATTTCCAGCGACTGATTACTGAAATCGCGCTGATTCAGTGATCCGCCGGAGATATTATTGCCCGCCGCAACCTTTGAAAACGAGCCGCCGGTCGATTCGTCTTCACCGTAGCGCAGCCCGAGCGTGAGCGACAAGGCCTCGGTGATTGCCCAGTTGAGCTGCGAAAAAATGGCGTAGGAAACGGTTTGCGAGCTGGTGCCGGAGATAAACCGCTCCTGCTCAGATCCCTCGGCAATCAAACCATCGCCGGTAACTATAAAACCGTTATTCCGAAACGCATCGATATCGAAAGGATCAAAGGGAAACTGATTGTTCTGAACGATGGCGCCGGCACGGCCAAAGGCGACCAGACCGTTGAGATCGACATCGATATCCTGAAATACATTCTCCTTGGACTTCTGCGCGAACAGACCGGCGACAAAATCCACCCCTTCACCGAAGCCAAAGGGCGCGCCCACCGAGCCCGCCAGCCGCAACTCGGCGGAGCGCGATGTATTGGGATTACCTCTGGGCGGCAAATTGAAGTTCACCAGATTGACCGGCGAATAATCCACATCCAGTTCGTAGGGGATTTTGACCTGTGCCCAGGCCAGAATGCCGGTCACTTCCGGCGCCTCAATGCCAAACAGCGTATCCGGCCGGTATACCATGCGCAGGGAACCGGCAGCGACCTCTCGATCCGACTTGGTCGGGCCGTCGGTGGAGGTATTCTGGTCAAAAGCATCATCCTCGACCTCAGGATCGTACTCGCGGAACACGTTGAGGCTGCGCTCGCTCGCAGATTTCAACGACTGCGTATAACCGACAGTTTCCGACTGGCTCACCAATGCGTTAAAGCCGATACTCAGCTCATCGCTGAGCAACCATTCCAGCTTCAGGCGAACGCCCGCATCTTTCTGGGTCTGCTGCTCATCGCGGGTGCTGTTGTATTCCAGCGTGTCCGCATCCTTATAGCGGAATGCGAGACGGCCTAACAAGTTCTCGCCCAACAGCGGCCCTGATATTGCGCCCTCAATACCACTGAAGGTCACGTTCTGGCCGTGGGTCAGGGAGACAAAACCCTCGTGTTCAGCGGTGGGCTGCTTGGTGTGAAAATTCAGAACGCCACCGAGTGTATTTTTACCAAACAGCGTGCCCTGCGGCCCACGCAACACTTCGAGCCGCTCGATATCAAATACCGCATCCTGCGCGTAGGTAGAGCGCCCGTAAGGCACATCGTCGATCACCAAACCGATGGAGGGCACAAATCCAACTCCAAGCGGTGGCGTACCAAAGCCGCGGATAATGATTGTCGTGTACAGCGCAAGCGCCGCATCAAACGTCACATTCGGGATATAACGCGTCAGCTCAACAACATCGCTGATGCCGGATTCATAGATAAATTCTGCATCGACTACTGAAATCGATAGCGGTACATCCTGCGCACTCTCGACTTTTTTGTTGGCGGTGACGAGCACCTCTTCGATAACGCGCGACTGTGCAGATACAGATGACGTCGACAGCAACGACGCCATAGCGAAAAACAAACCGAAACAAACTCGCAAGACTTAAACCCTATCGTTATTATTTAGTCACGCCTGCAATCCTACCACCGGCAGCGGCCTGAGTGCTTTAAGACGCGTACAAAAACTTCTTCACCTCGTCGTACGCCTCCCGCGACTCGGCGAGCTCGTCGCCAAACAGCTGCCAGACATGAGGCATATGCTCCCACAACTGTAGCTGAACCGGCGAACCGGCAGCTTTGGCTTTATTAACGTAGCGCCGGCAATCATCGACCAGCATCTCTGTAGTGCTGGCCTGGATAAGTACCGGCGGCAAGCCTGTAAGGTCGCCCAGCAGCGGGGATACCCGTGGATCATTCGGCCGCACACGGGAGATAGCCCAGCTCGCCCAGAGCAGCACCGCGCGTGGAATTTTGCTCAACGGGCCCAGCAACGGCCCCAGCATCAAATCGGTTTTGATATTCGCCTTCAGACTCGGGCTGGCAAAAGTGCTGTCCGTTGCCGGCGACAATGCGACCGCCGCGTCGACCTGCCGGAGGCCCGCGTCCCGCGCCCAGGCAATAGCTGCCAATAGCAGACTGCCGCCGGCGGAGTCCCCGGCAATAAAGAATTGACCCAGCGGCGCAGTGCCCCCGGGGCCGTGACTGAGAATCCAGCGATAGGCGCTGCAGCAATCGGCAACACTGTCCAGCCGCTTATTTTCAGGCATCAACCGGTAATCAATCACCAGCACCGCGCCATTGATAAGCTTGGCAAACTCGGTGGTTATCCGGCGATGACTCAACGGGCTGCCGACAAAGAAGGCGCCGCCGTGCAAATACAGTAGCCGGTGGGTCGGATCACCACCGGGCGCCAGCACCCATTCCGCCGGCACGCCACCCGCATCAACCGGGGTGATTGTGCAGTCGGTATCGACGTCGGCACCGAAGCGGTCAAACGCCTCGCGGGCCCGGGCAAAGCGTGAACCTTCACCACTCATATCCCTCATCATTGCGCCGAATTGCGCCAGCAACTGCTTTACCTTCGGGTTGGGGGCGCTTTCACGTAGCGGCGCGATGACCGGTTGATCGTAGATCCGCAGATCCGGCCCCTGCAGCAATAACTTAGCCAGCAACCAAACCAGCACCGCAAACCCGGCCAAACCCAGCAACCACTCCATACTGCAATGTTCCTTATTAAGTTAATATCACGCCGCCGTGTTTTATCCGGCTCAACCGGCCTGCGCGACAGAACCACCATCGAGCACGATGGTATGACCGCAGACCCAGGCAGACGCACGGGAACACAGATAAATCACGGTACCGGCTACATCTTCCGGCTGCCCGATACGGCCACGCGGTATCGCTGTCGGCGCGGTCTCCTCATCGATATCCACGATATGTGCCGTCATTTTGCTGGGGAAGAAGCCCGGCGCAATGCCGTTGATATTGATATTGTCGGCCGCCAGATCGGCCGCCAAATGCCGGGTCAGCTGGATCACCGCAGCCTTGCTTGCCGAGTAGGAGTAATTATTCAGATGCGGGTGGGTAATACCATTGATAGAAGCGATATTAATGACGCGGGACGGATCTTCGGCGCTGCCGCCGGCCCGCAGCTGTGGCAGCAACATCTGAGTCAGGAAAAAGATAGATTTCACGTTCAGGTCGACGACCTTGTCCCAGCCACTCTCAGGAAATGTATCCAGCTCCGCGCCCCAACTGGCGCCGGCGTTGTTAATCAGAATATCGAGCTTTGGTTCGCGGGATTTAATCGCCTCTGCCAGTGCCGCGGTGCCCGCTTGTGTACTCAGATCCGCCTGAATCGCGATGCATTCGCCATAGGCGGACAGTTCAGCGGCCGTTGCTTCCAATTCCTGTGCCTTGCGCGCGCTGATATAGGTTTTCACCCCGTTTTCGACCAATCCCCGGGCTATCATTGCGCCGATACCGCGCGATCCGCCGGTAATCAGCGCGACCTTGCCGCTGACAGAAAATAAATTTTTCACAAACCTGCCTCCGAATTAAGGTGAGAAAGCGCGCACAATGTAGCACAAGCTTAGCGTCGCGAAAGCGCAGTCTGCGCCGGCTATGCTACTATGCCGCAGCCTGTTAACCCCCACTGAAATCTGAAACCGCATGACCGACGAACCCTCGCCGAAGAAACCCGCCGACGATGCAACTTTAATTCTCGGAACCGGTGATGACGCTACTGTAATCGTCAACGAATCTGACCGGCAGCACACCACCGGCGGCATCCCCGCACCGGCCCCCTCCGGCAACAAAGCACTGCGCGTCCTCAATGAACGTTTCGAGTTGATCGCCCTGCTCGGGCGCGGCGCCATGGGCCACGTTTATAAGGCAATCGACCGCCGCAAGGTCGAAGCCAACGATAAAGACCCCTACGTTGCGATCAAACTGCTGACCGAGGAATTTCAAAAGCACCCTGACGCCTTCGTCACCTTGCAGCGCGAAGCACGCAAAGCCCAAAACTTGTCGAGCGAATATATCGTTAAGGTGTTCGATTTTGACCGCGACGGTGACACCATCTACATGACGATGGAGTACCTCGAAGGCCTGCCGCTCGATGAATTAATCGCCAAAAACAAAGACACGCCGCTCGAGCGCGATGCGATCTGGAAATTGCTGGACGGCACCTGCGAAGCACTCGGCGTCGCACATCGCGCCCGTATCGTGCATTCTGACCTCAAGCCCGGCAATATTTTTGTCACCGCAGATGGTGAAGCCAAACTGCTAGATTTTGGTATCGCCAGGGCAGTCATCGATAAAGGCGCCGATGTAGCATCCAATGCAACCGAATTTGACGCCGGCTCCCTCGGCGCACTAACGCCGGCCTACGCGTCGCTGGAAATGTTTTCCGGTGCACAGCCCGACCCGCGTGATGATATTTACGCGCTGGGCTGTATTGCTTACGAATTACTTAGCGGCGAACACCCCTACCAGCGCACCACGGCGGAGCAGGCGGCAAAACTGGGCGCCACACCGAAACGTATTGCCGGACTCAATAATGCGCAATGGAAGGCGCTCAAAGGCGCACTCGCATTCGAGCGCGACAAACGGATTGCGACGGTAGAAGATTTCGAAGTTCAGCTAATTCCTGGCAAACGCCGCCGCGGCTCCTTGCTCAGCACATTGGTTGCGGCGGTGGTCAGCGCGGCGGTCGTCGGCGGCATTCTCTACACCGTAATGCCTGACGGCGGCGAAGTGGCAGCTCAGGCGCAGCAGGATGTAGATAACGCGTTCACCGAGGCAATGCTCAAAGCCAGGAGCTGCCGCGACAAGCAGGATTTTGTCTGCGCCAAGGACAATGTCGACATTGCCCTGAAACTGCACAGTGACAACGCCGAAGCGCGCACCCTGGCCGGGCAAGTGCAGCAACTGGCAGCAGAATACCGCAGCGCGAGAGTCAGCGAACTGATCACCAGCGCCGACACCTGTAGCGCCGAACAAGACTATGAATGCGCCAGCACTGCGATTGCTCAGGCGCTAAAGCTGTGGCCGGACCATGAGCCGCTGCTCTTGCGCAGAACCGAGATCGATGCCGGATTGGCGCGCAGCGCGCAGCTACGCGCACAAATTGCCGCACTGGAGGCTGATGCCAACGCCTGCATGGCGGCAGACGATATCGCCTGCGTCCGCGGAAAAATCGCGCAACTGCTTGAAATAGCTCCAAAAAACCAGCTAGCCGCGGACCTGTCGCAGCAACTCGCCGACGCCAAAGCCGCCGCTCTGCAAGCGAAGATCGACGGCCATATCAACCGCGCGCAAACCTGTTTCAACCAAAACCAACTGAGCTGCGCCGACCGCGAAATCAAAGCCAGCCTGGCACTGGACCCGGGCAACGCAGCGGCGCGCGCCCTCAGCGGCAGCGTGGAGGCCGCCCGCGCCAAAGCGGCGGAAGATCGCCGCCGGGTCAATCTTTTCATCAGCGAGGCCCAAACCTGCTTTGAGCAGAAGCGCTATAGTTGTACGCTTGCAAAAACCGAAGCCGCATTGGCGATCAATAGCAACAGCCGCGCCGCCGCAGATTTGCACGCCAGGGCTGAAGCCGCACAGGCGGCGGCGAAGAAACGCATCAAGATAGAATAGGCAATCTCTCAGGTGACCATCATGAACAAACGTACCCCTTTCCTTCTACTCAGCAGCGCCGCGCTGCTCGCCGCCTGCAGCGCGCAGGAAATGCAGGACTTTGGCGCAGCCGGCATGCTCGGTGCCATCGCCGGCTGCGCGTCCGCTAAAGCCACCGGCGGCGACTGCGCGCGTGGCGCGAGCTACGGTGCCGCCTCCGGCGTTGCCACCAAACTATTCAACGACATGCTGATCGAGCACCGTGCCCGACGCCTGAAGGATAAAGAGGCCGTCGCTACGGCCTACAAAAAGGAAAAAGGCAGCGCTGTTCCGGATCAGTCCGAAGTCACCCGTTACGAAACCTCCACCGAGCCCGATGCGGTTGTCGAGGGTGGTATGCGCTATATCCTGACCTCGCAAATCGCGCTGCTGCAGGGCCTTAAAGAGCCTGAAGTACTACTCGAAGAAGAGCTGCAGCTTTACGACAACGTGGATACCGACAATATGCTGCGCTCGGTGCGCAAGCCGGTTAACGAAGACTCCAAAACCGGCGGTGAATTCGACAACCAGTTTGCCTTTATCCTTCCCGACGGTATCCCCGAGGGCGTCTACCCGGTCAGGACCAAGGTTTACGTCAACGGCAAGGAAAAGCGCGACTACGCTACAGCGATGCAAGTGGTGTTTATTCACCACTTCCCGAGCCAGCAGCGGATAGCCAGCCGCTAGCCGACCGCAGTATCCGGCGGTCACGCCGCCGGTTGATTCCACCCCGCACTACCTATAAAAAAACCGGAGTTGCTTGCATGAGCGGACCCAAACCCTTTGTCATTGCGATCGCGCAGGACACGCTCGACGACCTCAACAGTCGCCTTTCCAACACCCGCTGGCCCGAGCCCGAGACGGTCGATGACTGGAGTCAGGGTATACCGCTGGCCTATACGCAGGCGTTGGCGGCGTACTGGCTCAACGAGTACAACTGGGCAGAGCGCGAAGCCCTGCTCAACCGGTTCCCACAATACACACAGAGCATCGACGGCCTCGATATTCACTTTATCCATGCGCGCTCACCCGAACCCGGCGCGCGCCCGCTGCTTATCAGCCACGGCTGGCCCGGCTCCATTGTCGAATTCCAGAAAGTCATCGGCCCGCTCACAGATCCGGTGGCGCATGGCGGTAAAGCTGAAGATGCATTTCATGTGGTCGCACCATCGCTGCCGGGCTATGGCTTTAGCGGCAAACCCGAAAAAGCCGGCTGTGGCGTGCCCCGCATCGCGACGCTGTGGGCGCAGCTGATGCAGGATCTCGGCTACGACCGCTACTACGCGCAGGGTGGTGACTGGGGCGCAATGATCACTACCGCCATCGGCATTCAGGATCCGGCACACTGCGCCGGCATTCACCTGAACATGCCGATTGTGCCGCCGGACCCTGACACCATGGACGACATGACCGACTACGAACAGCAGGCGCTGGCGGGTATTGAGGAATACAACCAATGGGACTCGGGCTATTCGAAACAGCAGTCCACCCGCCCGCAAACCCTCGGCTACGCACTGGTGGATTCGCCGGTCGGGCAGATGGCGTGGATTATCGAAAAATACTGGAAGTGGACCGACTGCGACGGCCATCCCGAAAACGTGCTGAGCAAAGATGAGCTGCTCGACAACGTGATGCTGTATTGGCTTAATGCCGCCGCGGCATCATCCGGCCGCCTGTACTGGGAGAGTTTCAACACGCCGATACTCGATCCGGTCAACACCGCGGTTGCCTGTAGCATTTACCCCAAGGAGATTTTCCGCAGCTCCGAGCGCTGGGCGCGCAAGCATTTCGGTGAAAAACTAAAATACTTCAACACACTGGATAAAGGCGGTCACTTCGCCGCATTTGAACAACCCGCGCTGTTTGTCGGCGAACTACGATCGGCTTTTAAGGCAATTGACGCGGAGGCAGCGGAATCGTAACTGACCCGACCGGCACTAGTGCCGGTCAAACATCTTCGAGGCCAAAACATAGGAAGAGGTGCTGATCACCCAGGGCTGGTCGCCGGGGCCTAATGTAACGGCAGCGTAAACACCGGCTATCTGACCCCATTCGCTGTCGGCGCTTTCCGCAATACGCAGCGCGCCCTGCTCATCCAATACGGCGATGCCACCATCGGGCCCGAGAGAAAATGCGCGCGCCCTAGGTGCCGCAATCACTTCCCAGGCACCCGCCTGATAGCGCCTGATAACACCGTCGGCGTCCAGCACATACGGGTTGTTATCGCCGTCAAAGGCGACATCGACCGCCTTAACCTGTGGCAGTGCCTGCCACTTCGCTTTAGGCCCTGCGCGCAGCATCGCGCCGCCATCAGGCTTGATGGTCAGCAGATAACCGCGACTGCCAGCCGCGACATCGACCGCCTCCTGATTGACCGAGACCCAGCGTGAGCCGTTCAGGCGGCGCAACATATTGCCGGAATCAGCGCCCCATATTTCACCGTCACCGGAAACACTGATCGCACGCCAACGCCCGGGCAACTGCCGCCACTTGTTCGTGGTTCTTTTACCGGCGTCCCACACGGCAGCAACATCGTCGTGATCAACGGTAACCGCCGTACCATCGGCAGCAATCGCGATACTGCGGGCCAGACCCGGCAACGTCAGCCAGTCGATTGTGCGGGGCAATAGACTTTCCGGCGTTTCGGTTTGCGGGGATGGCAGCTCGCCGGCTGTCAGCTGCTGCGTGTACACCGCGTAGTCATCGGTCACCAACCAGGCCAGATTGCCGGGGCCCACCGACACACTGCGCGTCCCCTTTTTAGCCCCGCCAAATTCCGACTTCGCGAGCTGCAGTGACTGCGGACCCAGGCCGATGTCGTTGCCGGTCAGCCCGCTGCGGTGCCAACGGCCGTCCTGGTAAAAGCGGACGCTACCCTCGGGCAGGACCACCCAGGGGTTGCCGCGGTAATCCACATCAATCCATTGCCCACTGCCGGCCAGCGGGCGGATAGCTTCGCCATCCGGCCAAACGCCGAACTCGCCGAGGGAATGATCGGCAAAGGTCACAAAAACTTTATTGCCGCCAATGCCGACATCATTGACCTGCCGCAAGCCATCGTCCAGCCGCTTCCAGTACTCACCGACAAAGCGGCGCAACTGGCCGCCGGTGGTCACGGCATAGGGCGTCCCGTCGCGGTCGGTATCGACCCGTACAAAACTGCCCGGCAGTTTCTGCCACTGCTGCGTTTCCGCCTGCCAACGAAAAATCTGATTGTTGCGCGTGACAATATGCACAACACCGGATGCGCCGACACCGACATCAATCGCCTCGGCATACCGCTGCTGCCACGCCGACACCGCTTCATTCGCATCTGAGAACACTTTGGCCGGCCCCGCCAATACCAACAGACAGAGCACAACGATTAAACAGCGTACTTTGCCCCGGTGAATCATCAACGAATATTGCCTCGTAAATCTAATGAGTATGCGCATTGCAAAGTGCCGGCCAGCCTAGCACGGGAACACGGTATCTAAAGGATATTCGCCGACGACCATAAAAACTGCGGTAAAACGAAAACAGAGGCTTCAGCAACTCACTGGCAGGGGCCGCCGGCAGTAACCCAGGCCTGAAACGCGGTCACGAATTCATCGTGAGTGAGGGTCGGCCCGGTCCGCACCTTTCCGGGCTCAAACCCCCACAACACCAAATGATCATTGGTGATATGTGTGAGTAGATCGTTGAGCGAGCGCCCGCCGTTGCCACCGGTGTCTTTGAGACGAATGCAGAGACTGACCGGATCCAGCGGATCGCCGACCGGCGTTTCCCAGGCCATGCTCAGCGGCGCGAGGTGCCAGTTCTCGGCGCCCGGCACTTTATCAAACCCGGTGTTCTCATCCTGATGGCAGGCCGGACACTGCAATGTCGGTGCGCCGAAGCCGCTGGCGCCGCGAATGATTTGCTGGTCATGACGGCGGCGGTCATCGCCCTGGGTCGGAAACTCGCGCGCGGTGTGACAATTCAGGCAGCGCGGCCCGAGCAGAATATCCGCGATCGGCTCGAACAGCGGATGCGCGGCCGGCTGCGCCCACACCCCGACACCGTAAAGGGCGAGCAACAAAACGATACCCCGCCTCATCGCGAAAACACCAAGTCGTATTGAGCCAGCGGCAAAGCATCGTAATCTTCACCGGTCACCGCGGCGATAGCATTGGCCAGCGCGGGGGCGGCGCAGGGCACGCCGAGCTCACCGGCACCGCCGGGGGCATCGCCGCTGGGCAGCAACAGGGTTTCGATCGGCGGACACTCGAACATACGCATCACCCGGAAGTCATCGAAGTTGCTCTGCTGTACAAAACCGTTATCAAAGGTGATCTGGCTATGCATGGCGGTGGACAGGCCGAACACAATGCCCGACTCGATCTGCGCACGCAGCAGGTCGGGATTGATCACCGTGCCGACATCGACCGCACTGACCACACGATCGATTTTCACGCTGCGGATACCCTTGCTGTCCGGTTCGGAAACGGTGACCTGCATACCGGTACACAGGACGCTGGCGTAGGATCCGAATACCGCCATGCCGAAAGCGGTGTTGCCGTTTTTCTGCGCGCGGCCGCTCCAGCCCAGCGCATCACCCACTGCGGAGACGACTTTTAAATGGCGGCTATTGGCCGCCGTTTGCAGGTGTGCTTTTCTGAATTCCAGCGGATCCTGTCCGGCCGCTTTGGCCACACGGTCGAAAAAGTTCTCCACCGCATAGATATTGGTGGCATTGGCGACCGAGCGCACCCACAACAACGGCACCTGATTGGGCGGTGCCTCGTTCTGGCCGACGCGCTGGTTGGGAATATCATAGGGCAGCTCTACAGCGCCCTGGGTTGTCTGCACCTCCGGTTCCAGACCGGTAAATTCGTTGTCGGCACCGGCGCCGCGGAAAACCGCCTCGACCACGGCGGTGGGGTAAATCGGCGTCGAGGTGACGCGAAATCCCCAATCTCTGATGCGCCCGCCCTCCAGATTCGCCTCCAACCTGCAGGCAGAGGCCGGCCGGTAATAGCCGCCTTTGATGTCATCTTCGCGCGACCAAATCACCTTCACCGGCCGCGGCGGCACCAGCGCCCTGGCAACCTGGCAAGCCTCGATAATCGTATCGCCGTAGAGATTGGCACGCCGGCCAAAGCCACCGCCGGCGAGCAGTTTGTTAAAGGTAATCTGCTCGGTTGTCAGCCCCAGTACATTTGCTGCATAGATCTCGTGCAGATCGGGCCACTGACTACCGACCCAGATCTCCGCAGCGGCGCCGGTATAGTTCACAACGGTATTGAGCGGCTCCATCATGCCGTGACCCAAAAACGGGAAAAAATAGTCCGACGTAAGAACGCCGGCAAAAGCCGGATTACCCTCGCTATGAATGGGCGCGCCAGGCGATGTATTGCGCGCGGCATAGCTATCGGGCAGGTCCCTGCTGGACAGACTTTCACCGGGGCCACTGCTTTCTGTCAGCAGCTTGTCACGGCCGTTGACCGCACTCCAGTAATCTTCGGCAACCACCACCACACCCGCCGCAATGGTCAGCACATCAATCACGCCCGGCACCGCCTTAGCGGCAGTATCGTCGGTCACTGCGATGGTCTCACCGAAACGTGCGGGGCGCTTGACCACGGCCACCAAGAGCTCGCTGAGACCGAGGTCTTCAGCGTACAAATCCATACCGTAGACCGCTGTGCCGTTCGCTTTTTCCGGGCCGTCGAGCCGCTTCATCGACTGGCCGATCAGACTGAATTCGGCGGCGGATTTTAGTTTCGGGTTATTCTCCGGCTCGCTGCGTATCTCCGCATCCTTCGCGGTGGGGTCATAGCTCTGGACATCAGCTGCCTGTGCCGCGGCGATTTGTTCGGCGAGTGCGCCATAACTGATGCGCCGTGAGTTGGCATCATCAATCACGAAGCTGTCAGCGCTGCGCAACGTCGCTGCATCCACGCCCCAATCGTCGGCCGCCGCCTGCACCAACAAGTCCCGGATTTCCCGCCCGGCGTAACGCAGCAGCAACCACATACCCCGCAATGAAAAACTCGCGGCAGTTAACATCATCTGTCCGGCAATCGGGTTCCGGTAGCGCGTATCCACCGGCGCCTGTTCCCAACCGACCAGCGCCCAGTCGGCGTCGAGTTCATCGGCAATAATCTGCGCCACGCTGGTGATAATGCCCTGACCGATTTCGGCGGGACCGATAAAGATCGTGATGACATTGTTCGCGGCAATTTTCAGATAGGCATGGGGCTGGAAATTATCCGCCGACGGTACCGGATCTTCCGGCGGGTCGACGACGTTACCGCTGACCGCGCGCGGAACGCCGCTGCCCGGGCCCGGCCGACCGCCACCGCAAGCGACCAACAGACCACCACCGGCCAAGGCGGAAACCCGGATAAATGCCCGCCGGGATATCTCCTGAGCAAGTAGATCCATTTTAGAATTCACCATTGGCGACAGCATGTATGGCCGCGCGAATCCGCGGATACATGCCGCAGCGGCAAATATTGCCGGAAAGCGCTTTGTCGATATCATCATCGCCGGGCTTCGGAATCGCGGTCAGCAGCGCCACCACCGCCATGATCTGGCCCGACTGACAGTAACCGCATTGCGGCACGCTGAGGTTATACCAGGCGCGCTGCACGCGCTCACCGAGATCGGTATCACCGATAGCTTCAATGGTGGTGATTTCACGGCCGGCAGCCAGATGCACCGGCATCACGCAGGACCGGGTCGGTTGGCCGTCGATATGCACGGTACAGGCGCCGCACAAAGCCCGGCCGCAGCCGAATTTGGTGCCGCGTTTTTTCAGATCATCGCGCAACACCCAGAGCAATGGCTTTTCGCGGTCTACACCGGTCGCCTGCTCGATACTGCCATTGATCGTTAAATCGAAATCAGCCAACTCAGGCTCCCTGCTTGTCGATGTACGAAATCATGGGTGTGCCCTCAAACTATCCCATACGCGAGGCACTGTGAACCGGATCACCCTTACCCGCACTAACCCGGAGTGCCGCCCAGCACGACGGTTCTCCCATCGCAGCGTAATACCGCCCGCAATGCCTGTGTCGATGCCTCGCCAACGTCTACCTGCACCGCCAGCACTTCCGCCAGACGCTGCAATGCGACGTCATTGGGGGTCCACACCCGCCACTTATAGATTGTACAAGCGGCGCCGGCCGGTGCCAGCGCGGCCACTGACGGTGCCTGCCACTGCACGAAGAACGGGAAGCCGGGTCGCCCGACCGCCACCGATGCGCCCAGATAAGCCAGCGCGCTGCCATCAGGCAGCTCGCGGGAGTTCTCGATGACCGGTGTCATCTCAAAGCCGGTACCGGTAATTTGCCGGCGTAACCAGCGCAAATCATTGGTGCCGATGCTCCACAGAAACGGTGTCAGGGTTTTATGCTCGCTCAGCAGCTCCTTATATCCCACAACCAAATCCTGATTATCCCCGGTAACTTCCGCATCGGGCTGCGGCGCGATCAGTTCTAGAAAAGAGTCGTCGCCTAATCGCAGTACTGCAGTTTCCGTCCCCAACTTCGGGTGGCGGCCACTGCGGATAGCCTGCTGGCCGGTGAGCGCCTTTAACTCTGCAATGCCCGCGTCTAGATCGTATATACCGACGACTATATGATCGAGCCATGCCCGCGGCGTCGGCACCTCCACCGCCACCAGCGGCGTGTCACCCGGCAGGAAAGGCGGCATTTTTTTATGGACGCTGAGATAATTAAAACTACTCCAGCCAGAGATAATCGTCAGCACAAAGCCACCGAGCAGCAGCGGCAAGCCGAACAGCCATGCCACCGTGCGCCAACGACCATGCCAGAACAGATAACCGACGATCAACACCGCCACACTGAGCAGCAGCACCACCAGCACACCGCTTTGAATCAGTGTTAACAACTCAGCAATCATTCCACATCCTGTCAGCAAATAAATTTAGAGATAGTGTTGCGCATACTCTTCGCGCAGCGGGACTTTCAGCAGCTTCCCGGTCGCAGTGTGCGGTAATGAATCTCTGAATACCACGTCATCGGGCATCCAGAATTTCGCAATCTGCGGCGCCAGAAAATCGAGTATCGATTGCCGGTCCGCCGTCGCGCCTTCCTTGAGCACCACGAGCATCAGCGGCCGCTCCTGCCATTTTTCATGGGCGACACCGATAACGCAGGCCTCGGCCACGGCCGGGTGCCCGACCGCGATATTCTCAAGGTCAATCGAGCTGATCCATTCGCCGCCGGATTTGATTACATCCTTGCTGCGATCGACGATCTGCATATAGTTTTGCTGGTCGATGGTGGCGACATCGCCGGTATCAAACCAGCCGTCGGGTTCGCAGGCGGTCTTGTCCATCTTGTAGTAGGTATCAATAATCCAGGGGCCGCGTACCAGCAAGCGCCCGAAGGCCACACCGTCACGCGGCAACTCGACACCGGCGTCATCGACGATCTTAATTTCGACACCAAAGGGCGGCCGCCCCTGCTTGGTCTGCAACTTGTAGCGCTCTTCCTTCGGCATCGCACGCAATCTGGCACTATCGGCATTGACCGTACCGATGGGCGACATTTCAGTCATGCCCCAGGCGTGCATGAGAAACGCATCATGCTTTTCGTCGAAGGCGCGAATCATCGCGACCGGCGCGGCGGAACCGCCGACAATCACCCGCTCTACTGACGCCATTTTCTTGCCGATACTGTCCAGGTAATTAAGCAGGCCGAGCCATACCGTCGGCACCCCCGCGAGTAGGTCGGGCTGCTCGGCATCAATCAGCTGCCACAGGCTTTCGCCATCGAGTGCCGCGCCGGGAAACACCATTTTCGCGCCGGTCACCGCCACTGAATAAGGCAGGCCCCAGCAATTGACATGAAACATCGGCACCACCGGCAATACGCAGGTGTCGGAACGCAGATACAGCGCCTGATCGTGCAGTGAATACACCGCATGCAGCATGGTTGAACGGTGGGTATAGAGCACGCCCTTCGGATTGCCGGTGGTGCCGGAGGTGTAGCACAGCGAGCAGCCGGTATTTTCATCCAGTTCCGGCCATACAAACTGGTCGCTATGACCGTCGATAAACTCCTCATAGCACAGCACATTGTCCAGCGTCGTTTGCGGCATGTGCTCGCGATCGGTGAGCACCACCACCGCTTCCAGCGTTTTGAGCTGGCCCTTAAGTTGCTCAAGCAACGGTACGAAAGACAGATCGACGAACACCATGCGGTCTTCGGCGTGATTGAAAATGTAGTCCAACTGCTCAGGGAACAGGCGCGGGTTGATTGTGTGGCAGATACTGCCGAGGCCGGTAACGGCAAAATACACCTCGTAGTGACGCCAGGTATTCCACGCCAGTGTCGCGACCCGTTCGCCCCGCTGCACACCCCACTGCTGTAGCGCATTGGCCAACTGCCGGCTGCGCAATGCGGCCTCGCCCTGGGTACAGCGATGGATCGAGCCGTCCTCAACCCGGCGGCTGACAATTTCGGCGTCCGGGTGATCACGCAGCGAAAATTCCAGTAAATCGGAGATCAGTAGCGGTCTTTGCATCATGGCCGGCAGCATCAGCAAGTCCTATATCAGCGTTATTATCGGAACCGGCCATGGTACGCATTTTCAATGCCGCACTAAAGGCCCGACCGTGTCTGTGAGATGGCCGTATTTAGGCGCGCAGCTGACAGCCACTGCCAATGCAACACCCGGCTAATAGGCAGACAATTCAACGCAGTAAGCTGAACCTGACAGGAACACCGGCATGATAAGAATAAGCGGCGTGATACTTGCGGCGATCGCAATCAATCTACCCGGCGGCGCTATCGCGCAGAGTAAAACCAGCGGCACGCTGGAGGAAGTGGTGGTCACCGCCCGCAAGCGTGCGGAGAACATTCAGGAGACGCCGGTTGCAGTCACCGCCATTACCGGCGCCGATCTGCGCAACCGCGGTATCGTCAACACCGACGAACTCGCCAAATCAATCCCCAGCCTGCAGATCAACAACAGCACCGCCACCCAGATTTATATCCGCGGCATCGGCCAGCGCTCCGGGCTGGTGCGGCAGGACCCTTCGGTGAGTGTCTATCTGGACGGGATCTTTATCCCCCGCGCCGACGGCCAACTACTCGACACCATCGACATTGAAAGTGTGCAGGTACTGCGCGGGCCGCAGGGTACGTTATTTGGCAAGAACAATACCGGTGGCGCGCTGGTTTTCACCCTGACCAAGCCGAACGATGAGCGCGGCGGTTATGTTGAGGCGGCACTCGGCAACTACAACGCCCGGCGTTTCCGCGCCGGCATCGACCTGCCGGTAACCGATGCCCTATCAACCCGCATCGCTGTCAACAGCAATCAACGCGATGGCTTTCTGCAAGACAGTGGCGGCCACGACAACCACTCGGTGGACCGGCTGTCAGGCATTTTTCAGGCGCGCTGGCTGATCAATGACGCACTGGCGATGGACAGCTTCCTGTTTCTCGGCAAAATCCGCGAACGCTACCCTTCCTACCACTGCGAAGTGGTCAACGAAGACGCCTTGTTTATGGACGGCCTCTATCTGCTTTGGCCCGGCGATACGCAGCCCTCGAACCTGCACGCCTATGTCGACAACTGCAACGCCAATAACGCCGACGCCCAGCCCGACCTGCATACCAATCAAGGCACTACCGGGCGCTACAACAAACACCTAGATACCGTCATGGCCGGCACCACGCTGGAGTGGGAGATCAACGACACCCACCGCCTGAAAACAATTATCGGCATTCGCGACGCCTACAAGAAGGGCCCGCAAACCCAGAGTGATGATGCCGGGCCCGGTGAATTTCATATGGGCTACACCCTCGGCGGCGGCGATCAGGAATCCTTTACCATTGAATTTCAGCTGAACGGCGAACTATTCGATGCTGCGGTGGAATATACCGCGGGGCTGTTCTGGCAGGATGAATATAAATCCGAGCGTTTTCTGACCGGTGATTCGCTGGTCGGCGCCGACGCCACTGTGCTCGCTGCGATTCTCGCCAAAGAATTCCCCGACGAACCGCCACCCTCGGCGGATGCCGGCACGCCGATCATCGGCGGCATACTGCCGTTAAACACCGTGCAGGACTTCGATATCAACGGCAACACGTCCGCGCTGTTTGCACAGGCGACCTGGCATATCACCGAGGCGCTGGAGCTGACCTTCGGCGGACGTTACACCGAGGAGAAACGCGACTCCAACCTCACAACCCGTGTCGCGGACAATGCCGCGGTCGCGGCGATGATTCAGGCGGCTGACCCCCGCTTCACGCCCTTTGACAACGCCACACTGCCGGGCCCGCTGGCAGGCCTGACACCGGAAAATGAGCAGCAAGCCGCCTCGCTGGGGCTGATGACCTATGACGGCGTGTGGGCCGAGGATCCGGTGTCTATCGCCAACAATATCCTCGGGCCGCGGACCGCCGCCAACGGCTATATCAACACGCCGCTCACCGCCGCGCGCATCGACAAAAAGCAAGTCACCTTCCGCGAGTTCACGCCGATGGCGTCCGCTTCCTGGTTCGTCCCGGAAGACCTGCTCGGTGACGGCTTTGTCGATTCGCTACTGGTGTACGGCACCTGGAGCAATGGTTTTAAGTCAGGCTTTCTTGAGCCCAGCGGCGTCGACGGGCTGGTTGTGGTTAAACCCGAATTACTGGAAAACCGCGAACTCGGCTTCAAGATTGATGCCCTGCAGCGTTCGCTGCGGGTCAATATCGCGCTCTATTCAATGATCTTTCAGGATATGCAGTTGATCACCGTCGGCGTCGATTCTGCCGGGGCGCTGGTCGTCACCACCGACAATGCCGGCGAATCGATTATCGAAGGCGGCGAGCTCGAAGTCACCTGGCTGCCCGGCCCGAACTGGATGCTCAGCTTCAGCTACAGCAACAACAACTACAAGTTTGAAGAGTTTATGGATCAGGACCTGGCGTCACTGGCGATTCTCGGACAGAACGTGCCGGTCGACCGCAGTGACGAGCAGTTTCCGGTGTCGCCGGAGGTGACGGCATCATTCGGCGTCGCCTACACAATCGCCACTGACTGGGGCCTGTTTTCGCCGCGCATCGACTTTAGCTACAAAGATGAGATCTACCTCGGCTTTGATGACGGCGCCTGGAAAGTACGCGAAAGCAATCGCAAGGGGGTGTATGCCGATGCCTACACCACGGTGGATGCCCGCATTAACTGGCAAAACAATGACGGTGACCTGAATATTTCCGCGTACATCAAAAACCTGACCGATGAGCGTTACTTTATCGGCGCAGTCGCCACCGGTGATTCTATCGGCAACTTTTCGCAGGCATTGGGTGAACCACGCTTTTTCGGTGTGGAAGTGCGCAAGCAATTTAATTAACGGAGCGCCGTAATAACGGCATAGGAAAGTATGAGTAAACCAGTCGTATTAGTGACCGGGTCAGGCAAAGGTCTCGGCCGTGCGATCAGTGAACAATTCCACCGCAACGGCTACACCGTGGTGGCCACTGACTATGCTGAATCTCTCGTGGCCGACCTGAGTGACAAAGACGGTTATCTGACCGCTGCGGTGGATGTCACCGACAGCGAATCCACTGCGGATATCGCAAATTTTATTCAGGAAAAATGCGGGCGCCTCGATGTTATCGTCAACAACGCCGGTATTATCGGCTACTTCCCGACCGCCGAAATGGACCCCGAGAAAATTATTTACCATTTTCAGGTGAATAGTTTCGGCGCGCTGCGCATCACCCACCACTGCCTCGATCTGCTGCAGCAATCAGGTGGCCGGGTGGTTAATATCACCAGCGAGTCCTACCGGCTGCGCACGCCCTTCCAGATTTATCAGGCGACCAAACTGGCACTCGAAGGTATCAGCGACACCCTGCGGCGCGAGCTCAGCCATCTGGGGATCCATGTCGCCACTATCCGCCCCGGTGCGATCAGAACCGATCTGTTTAATGCCATGGATACCATCAGCAACCCGGTGGAAAACAGCAGGCTCGCGGCGCCGTTTGCGGCATTCGTCAAAAATCTTGAGAAAAACAAACCAACCCGCGTTTCTGAACCGGCCGAAGTGGCCGCTCTGGTTTTTAAAGCGGCGACCGATCCGAACAAGAAGCCGCACTATGAAATGAATAATATGCTGGCACTGAAGATTGCCAATATGCTGCCGGCTTCATTGGTCGACCGCCTGGTTTCAAAAGCCCTGAATTGAGCAAAACCACAGCGCTAGGCGGAGTGACGCGCCCGCCGCGCCAGCCATACATCCAGACCCTGTGCATTCAGCTGCATATCAAACTGTAAAAGTTGCGCAAACTCCTGCGATGCTGACGCGTCGGCGCCCGCCGCAAGCAGCTCCGGCAAGGTGTAGTCCCACAATGCCTGACTCAGCTTCGTAAGCCGTTCTTCCGGATCGTCTCCCGCATGCGCCAGCGCGATATCGCGATAGGCGCGCACCTGCCGGATCATCTGCTCCGCCGCGGCTTCCACATTATCAATTTGACCGAAATGGGTGAGATAACACTGCCTGGGCTGCTGGGCCAACAGTAGCTGAATCGACGACACCAGCTTCTCCGGGTCAAACTGCACCGGCGTGGTAGTCGGGATCATGAAACCGGCGCCATCGAAGCGCATCTGCGGGTAACTGATACCCATCGTGTCGCCGGTAAACCAGCCTTCGCTCTCCGCGTCCCAGATACAAAAATGGTGGTCTGCATGGCCCGGTGTATCTCTGAACTGCAGTGGCCGGCCGGCAAGCCGGATCACTTCGCCGTCATTCATTTCCCGCACCCGGCGCTCCTCGACCGGCGAGATCTCACCGTACAGCGCGTTAAAAACCTCCTCACCGTAAACCGCCTTTGAACCGGCGATGAGTTTTGCCGGATTAATCAGGTGTCGCGCACCCAACGGGTGCACCAGCAGTGTCGCCTCCTGAAACAGGTGCATCATGGTGCCGGCACCACCGGCATGATCCAGATGCACATGGGTAGGAATTACATAGCGCACCTGTTCCGGGCGTAGGCCGCGCTCACTCATCAGCTGCTGCAACCGCGCCACACTGCGCGAGGTGCCGGTTTCGATGACAGCGAGCTCATCTCCTTGCTGCAGCACGTAGAAACAGGCCAATCCGTCTCGCAGGTAGTCAGCATCGACACAGGTAATACCGTGATTTAAATCTGAAAACATAATAGGCGGAATAAATTACAGCGGTGCCGCAGCTTAGGTAGTTGTCGGATTAGCGTCAATCGACATCACTCGCCCTGCTCAAAACCGACACAGCATCTGTGCGGCGGGTGATATAAACTCGACGACAATAATTTCTCTAATGATGTGACTGATTTTCAGTTAAACGAAACAGGCTGTGAAGAAAAATAAGCCCCCAGCGAGCCTTTCGACGCAGCTTTACCCGCTTGTCGTGGGCATGCCGCTGATACTGACGCTCACCCTAAGCTTGCTCGCGGGCCATATCGCGGGCAGTCAGATAGCCCAGGCGCAGGGGAAATATCTCGCGGCAGTGGCCGCAAGAGTCGCCGATCACGTCGACCAGTCCTTGGCTGAACGCTGGCTGGATATTCAGAATTTATCGCGCAATCGCCGCTTAACGCGGCAGCCGGGGATCGTCCGCGCCGAACTGGAAAGCCTGCGCCAGAGCTACCAAGAGTTCGCCTGGATAGGCGTAACAAACGCCGACGGCACGGTCATCGTCGCTACTGACGAATTATTGGAGGGGCTCGATGTCGCAGCCCGGCCATGGTTCATCCATGCAAAAGCCGCTGCCTATGTCGGCGACCTGCACGGCGCAAAATTGTTACAGGGCAGAATCGACAATCCGCATGCGGAGCCACTGCGCTTTGTCGATATCAGCGCGCCGCTACACAATGCCCGCGGCGAGTTTCAGGGCGTATTAGGCGCCCATCTCTTCGCCGGCTGGATCAGCAAGGTACTGCGCGAATTTCACGCGCGCCTTAATGATCCGCTGCCAATCGACATCATCATCCTGAACGGCGCGCAGGAAGTAATATTCGGCGCTTCTGACAGCATCGGCGACACGATCAGGCCGGATCTACCGCCACCGGATTTACAGCGGACGCAAATCGGATACCTCACGGAATCAGTGATTAACGACAGCGAAGGCTTTACCGGGTATGCCTACTCGCAAGCCATCGGTGACTTTCCGGGTCTGGACTGGACTATTCTGGTCCACGCACCCTTAGTGGATATCCTCAGGCCTGCACGCACAATACAAATACAGCTGCTGGCTTCGGGCTTACTCATCGGCCTCGCGTTTGTCGGACTGGGTATCTATCGGGTGCAAAGAATTTCAGGGCCGATCAAAGCGCTTTCACAGCGGGTGGCCAATGCCCGCAACATCTCTGACCTGAGCAGTATCCCCCCTGAATCTTCATTTTTAGAGATGGCGGAGCTGACCACTACACTCAAAAAAATGGCGCTGCGGCTGCGCGCCGGAGAAAACGAACTCGCGCGACACCGGGCGGCGCAGGAGCGTCAGAACGCGGAAATACGCAAACTTGAAACCACTGCGAACACCGACCAACTCACCGGCATTCTGAACCGGCGCGCTTTCGAGAAAATTCTGCCGGCGGCGATCCGCAGCGCCTCTGAAGCTTCGCCGGTAGCGATTTCAATTCTCGACCTCGATCATTTCAAAGCCATCAACGATCAATATGGCCACGCGGTCGGCGATGAAGTGCTGGTGGCGGTGACCGAAGCGATATCGACCTGCGTCCGCGGCACCGATAGCTTTGTGCGCTTAGGCGGAGAGGAATTCGCGCTGATTTTTCCCGATACCAGCTCGACAATAGCGGTAGAACTGATTGAGCGGATTCGCAAAAAGGTGCTGTCGATCGAAGTCATTGCCAATACCTATGCGGTAATCGTTTCGGCCAGCTTTGGTCTGGTCATGGCGACCTCACCGGACGAGGATCCGAAGGAGTTGCTACTCAATGCCGACAAGGCGCTGTATGCGGCCAAGGCCGCCGGACGGAATTGCGTGCGGGTCTCGGTCCCGGTACAGACACCGGGATGCGCCCCCAATTAACCGCCGCCCCGCCAACTATAATATTTTTAGTTGTTTAAATTCAAAGAGTTATCGACAAGGCAACCGGCACGGACTTGAACGCCGGCGTATGACTGCGGTGGTCACTGCCCCGCCCCGTCAGGACATTAGCTTCGGGGTAATAGACCGCCAGATTGCCCTGCGGAATATCAAAAATCCGCACCTTCACCGCGGGCATGGCACCGGTCTCGGTGGCCAGATCAACGGCATCACCCTCATTGATACCCCGCTCCAGCGCATCCTGCCGGTTCATCAGCACGGTCCAGCGGCTATCGACACCGCGATAGCTGTCGGCCTCTTCGTAGATAATCGAATTGAACTGGCCCTCGCTGCGAATGGTCATCAGCATAAATTCCGGCTGCGCAGTCACCGCCGCTTCCGGCAGCGCGAAGCGCGCTTTGCCATCACCGGTTTTAAACTCCGGCGTGTGCCGCAGCCGCCCGGCGACATAAAACTCGCGCTTCGCGACATCGATATCGGCCAGCGCCTCCATTCCGGGAATCACTGCCGCAATCGCCTTGCGTACATTGCCGTGTTTTTTGAAGGCACTGAAATCAAAACCGCCGGCGCCGGCAATCGCGCCGGCCAGATCGGCGAGAATACTCACCTCCGAGCGCACCGAGGCGATACGCTCGATACCGCCGTCACTCATCCGCACATAATTGAACATCGACTCCTGCGTGGTCGGCTGCGGCTCTTCATCCCGGGCGCAAACCGGCAGAATCAAGGATTCGCTAGCGTCGTTGCCGTGCAAATGGCCGGCGTTCAGCGTGGTGGTCAGAAAGAGCTTAAACGGAATCCGGCTAAAAGCGGTCGCTGTCCAGCCGCTGTCGGGGGTGGCGCTGAACAGATTGCCGCCCATCATCAGCGCCGCTTCGATGCCACCGGCATGCGCCCGCTCCAATGAAGCCAAGGTATGTAAACCGGCTGTTTGCGGTAGCTTCACCTGATAGGCGGCTTCGATATTGCTGAATACCTGCGCCGGCAATACCGGCTTCACGCCGATCGTGCCGATACCCTGCACATTGCTATGCCCGCGCAACGGCAGCAATCCCGCGTGGGGCCGGCCGATCATGCCACGCAGCAGCGCCAGATTGCTGATCCACTCAATATTGTCGACGCCGTGACGGTGGTGGGTCATCCCCATGCCCCAGGCAAAGACCGTGTTTTTTGAGGCCGCATAAACCCGCGCAATCTCAAAGATCGTTTCGCGCGCAATGCCGCAGCTGTGCTCAATGGCTTGCCATGTTTCCACTGCCAGCGCGCTGCGCAACTCAGCAAAGTTAGCGGTGTGCGTGCTAATAAACGCCGCATCTTCGGCGCCCGCCTCCAGCACCGCTTTGGCAATACCTTTAAATAAGGCGATATCACTGCCGATACGCGGCTGCAGATAGTGGGAGGCAACCTCGTCGCCGCCCTTGAGCATCGAACTGGCCATGCGCGGCGCCGCAAACTTCACCAGGCCCGCCTCTTTTAGCGGGTTGATGACAACGACCCTGCCGCCGCGACGGCGCAGTTTGATCAGCTTGTGCAAAAGCCGCGGATGGTTCGATGCCGGGTTAGCGCCGATCAGAAATACCAGATCGCAGCCGCCGAGGTCGGCGAGTTCAACCGTCGCCGTGCCGGTACCGACCGTGCTCTCCAGCGCCACACCCGTCGCCTGATGGCAGTAATAGGAGCAGTTGCTGATATTGTTGGTGCCATAGAGGCGCGCCATCAACTGCAGCACAAAGCCGGCCTCGTTTGAGGACCGCCCCGAGCTATAAAAGAAGGTTTTGTCCGGATCGGCGGCGTTAAATTTTTCAGCGGCCCGCGCCAGCGCCCAATCCCAGTCTACCTCCGTGTAGCGATCGCTATCCGCCGCTTTAAATATTGGCTTGCCCAAGCGGCCCAGATGCTCGAGGTCGTAGGCGCGGAGGTCGCGCAACTCGGACAGCGGATGGTCGAATATTTCTGCCGGAATCGGCGGCTGAATATCCGTGGACTGCGCCTGCAGGCTTTTATTGCACACCGAGGGATACTCATCCAACTCGTTGGTCATACCACCGCGCTGACCGCCCATACCCAGACCACAGGCCTTGCAGGTGTTATTCGCATTCAGCGCTTTGGCGCTGTCGAGCAGGCCGATACGCCGCGCAGTCGCCAGCGTATAGAGTACTTTTTTGGCACCGCCGCCGATGATGGCCATACAGATTCCGTGCGAAACTCAGCGGTGAATGATAGGCGGTATGGGGCTGAAAAAGCAGTGGTGACGGAGGAAAAGCCATTCCTGCAGTCGGCTTTTTGGGAGGCGCTCCTGCTAACGGGCGACCAAAACCCAAGCATTGCGCTATCAATTGATGATTTGTGGCCTTTGGGCCGCAAATCACCCTGCGGGCGCCGTCGCGATGCTCCTGCGTCCAAAACGCTGTGCGTTTTGTCGAACGGATGGTTCTACTCACCATCACGGCC
>JBFJYC010000002.1:0-34406 GCA_041622815.1 Spongiibacteraceae bacterium
AGCGGGCGATGGTACCGAGATTGGACATCACCTCTTCACGGGACATGCCGATACCGTTGTCGCTGATGGTCAGCGTTTTGGCTTCCTTGTCGAGCTCAACGCGCACCCGCAGATCGGTATCATTCTCCAGCAACGTATTGTCAGAGAGCGCCTCAAAGCGAAGCTTATCGGCAGCGTCGGAGGCATTGGATATCAACTCGCGGAGGAAAATCTCGCGATTGGAATACAGCGAATGAATCATCAGTTGCAGCAGCTGCCGCGCTTCGGTCTGAAAGCCGTGGGTTTCTTTCTCAGCAGTGGTCATATCGGTCCCCGAATAGAGTTAAAAAATAGAACGGACCGGTGGGATATGGGGGCCGGAAGAGCAGATTTCAAGGGCTGCGCCGGGCGCGCCCACGATAATAGCACTCTGACCCCAATTAAAGCTGGTCAGTGAGTTCGCGGGCTGCGGCGTAGGGGGTGATCGATCCTGCGAGCACCTGCTGCTCGAGCGCCTGCCGGCGGGTGGCGGCTGCGGTATTGTTCATCAGCTTCCGCTCCAGCATTTCAGCCACCAGTTTATTCATCCAGTCCTTGGCCTGACGCGCACGCTTGCCGGCAAAGGCCCCGGCCTTGGTGGCGTCGACCTGATAGTCGCTGACGATACCCCAGACCTTGTCGATACCCTCGTTATGCAAGGCCGAACAACTGATCACCCGGGGCGTCCAGTAATTGGTATGCCGCAACAGATTCAGCGCATTCTGGTAATGGCCGCTGGTCTGTTTCGCGAGATTGAGCGAGTCACCATCGGCTTTGTTAATCACCAGCGCATCAGCGAGCTCCATAATGCCCTTCTTGATGCCCTGTAATTCGTCACCGGCGTTGGGCAACATCAGCACCATAAAAAAGTCGACCATCGCCGCCACTTCATATTCCGACTGCCCCACGCCCACCGTTTCTACCAGAATCACATCGTAGCCGGCCGCCTCGCACAGCAGCATAGTTTCGCGGGTTTTCTGCGCGACACCGCCCAGCGCGCCCTCCGACGGCGACGGCCGGATAAAGGCCTCCTCGCGCCGCGATAACTCCTCCATGCGGGTTTTATCGCCGAGAATCGAACCACCGGCAATCGGTGAACTGGGATCGACGGCCAACACCGCCACGCGCTTGCCCTGACTGATCAGATAGAGGCCGAGCGCCTCGATAAAAGTAGACTTGCCGACGCCCGGGATACCGGTGATGCCGACGCGGATACTATTGCCGCTTTTGGGTAACACCTGCTCAAGCAGGCGTTGTGCCTCATCACGATGCGCGTCCAGACGGCTCTCGACCAGCGTGATGGCCTTGGCCAGCGCACGCCGGTTGCCGGCAAGCAATTGATCAATATCGATACTCATAACCGCGACGGATGGCTTGTTAGACTGCCCCGGTCAGGCGACAGCTGTATCAGTTTTTTTTACGGCGGTTTTTTTGCGGACAACCTTTTTCTTCGCCGGCTTGCCGGTGGCTTTCTGCGCAGCAACCTTCTTCGCTGTGGCCTTCTTCGCTGTGGCCTGCTTCTCTGTGGCCTTCTTCACAGCGGGCTTTCTGGCCGGCGTTTTCTTAGCTTTTTTCCCCGCAGTGCCCAGCGCAGCGGCTTTGAGCTCGGCATAGGACGCCCGCAGGCAATCCGCATAAAACTCAGGATCCGGCATCATGTCGCGACAGGCGGTAAACGAGATCGAGATAGTGCCTCGTTTGTTCTGAACCGCACTGCTGACAATCTGGAATAAACCGACATTCGGTAGTAACGGCCCGAAGTTCATGCCGTCCACCAACGCTGCACCGGCAAAATACAATTGCACAGGCGGCCCCGGCACATTCGTTACCACGGTATTGAAGATCGTACCCGCCTCGGTAAGGCCGGTCATTGAGGCTGCGCGCAATGCCAGAGCGAGCATGCCGCCGGGTAATACATCGGTGACATCCATGGTGATACGCGGGCCCAGTGCCTGAGCATAGGCCTTGCTGCCGGTAGACGCATCATGAATCGCAGCCAGACGCTTCAGGGGATTCTTGATATCGGTACACAGCGAGACATTCATAAAGCCGACCATATTGCCGCCGGCCGCCCGCTCGGCATCACTGCGCACGTCAATCGGGCAACCGGTGACCAATGTCTGCTCGGGCTTTTCTTTTTTCGCTGTGAGATAGCGCAACATACCGCCACCGACGATACACAACATCACATCGTTAATGGTCGCGCCTGCAACGGTGTTTTTGATCGCGCGCACTTCTTCAAAATCGAAAGGCACCGCATCGCAGACACGGTGCGGTGAAATTTTGCCCTGAAAACGGGTTTTTTGTTTATCGCTCAGACTTTTGAAATCACCGCGCTTGAACCCTTCGCGAATGCGCTGCACCGCAGGTACCAGTTGTCCGGCAAGACGCACCGCCTGCCGCGGCTTGCGCATATTATTGACGTAAGCGCGGCCCAGTAGTTCGACGTTGTTAACTTTTTTGATGACCCGCGGACCGGGTGCGCTGTAAACCGCCACTTCCGGTGACAGATCGTGCAACGCGGGG
This sequence comes from Spongiibacteraceae bacterium, assembly GCA_041622815.1. Classification (GTDB taxonomy): domain Bacteria; phylum Pseudomonadota; class Gammaproteobacteria; order Pseudomonadales; family Spongiibacteraceae; genus JBFJYC01. The sequence continues at coordinate 2,545 of JBFJYC010000002.1, forward strand.
ATAAATTTCGCTGCGGTCGCGCCGTCCATAGCCGCATGATGCACTTTTATCATCACCGCAAAGCAGCCCTTGGGCAATTCGCGGACATTGTCGAGACCACCGATAACATACATTTCCCACAACGGCAGTGACATATCCAGCGGTCGTGAATGCAGGCGCGATGCCAGAATACACAGTTGACGCCAATCGCCCGGCTTCGGCAGCGCGATATGATGTACATGTCGCTCAACATCAAAATCATCGGACTCTACCCAGTAGGGCTGATCCAGGTTGTAAGGTACACGCTGTAATTTGCGGGTGAACACGCCGGACAGATGCGCCCGCTTCTCAATCAGTTCAAGAATATCCTTGAAGCGCAGATTGCCTCCGGGCACCGTGGACTGATCGTAAATACTCAGGCCACCGATATGCTGAGGCAGGCCATCCAGCTCGGTGTGAATGAACATTGCATCCTGACCACTTAATTGCTGCATCAGCTTTACCCCTGCTTCAATGATTGAAATCTGCTTTTCTTGCCGCCACTAGCTAACTTTAATCGCCGCCAGCACATCACGCGCTGCTTCCGGAATCCGGGTGCCCGGGCCGAATATACCCTTCACCCCGGCCGCGGTCAGGAAGTCATAATCCTGCTTCGGAATGACACCACCGGCGACCACGATGACATCGCCGGCGCCCTGCTTCTTCAGCTCTTCGATCAACTGCGGCACCAGCGTTTTGTGACCGGCAGCCTGCGATGATACACCCACGACGTGGACATCGTTTTCTACCGCCTGTCGGGCGACTTCTTCGGGCGTGGAGAACATCGGCGATAAATCGATATCAAAGCCGACATCGGCAAACGCGGTCGCGATTACCTTGGCACCCCGGTCGTGGCCGTCCTGCCCCATCTTACAGACCAGCATCCGCGGGCGGCGACCATGGGCCTTCTTGAATTCCTCAATATCGCCGGCGATATTCTGCCACTGCTCATCATCCTGATAGGCAGAGCCATAAACACCGGAAACGGTTTGCGCCTTGGCATTAAAACGTCCGAATTCTCTTTCCATGGCGAACGAGATCTCCCCTACCGTAGCCCGGGCGCGGGTCGCATGAATGGTCAGCTCAAGCAAATTACCTTCGCCGCTTTTCGCGCACTGATAAATCGCTTCCAGCGCAGCCTCTACTGCGGCCTCATCGCGGCCGGCACGCAGCTTCTCCAAGCGCTCAATCTGCGAGCGGCGTACTTTTTCATTGTCGATATCTAGGATATCCACATCGTCTTCTTTCTCAAGGCGGTACTTGTTGACGCCAACGATAACGTCTTCACCGCGGTCGATACGTGCCTGCTTGCGCGCAGCCGACTCCTCAATACGCAGTTTCGGCAAGCCAGTTTCAATCGCCTTGGCCATGCCGCCCTGCGCTTCCACTTCGTTGATCAGTTCCCACGCCTTGTCGGCAATCGCCTGCGTCAGCGACTCCATCATGTAGGAACCGCCCCAGGGATCGGCAACTTTGGTAATACCGGTTTCTTCCTGAATAATCAGCTGCGTATTACGTGCGATACGCGATGAAAATTCCGTCGGCAGCGCAATCGCTTCATCCATGGCATTGGTATGCAGCGATTGGGTACCACCGAATACCGCAGCCATCGCCTCAATGGTGGTCCGCACAACATTGTTATAAGGGTCCTGCTCGGTCAGCGACCAGCCGGAGGTCTGGCTGTGGGTTCGCAGCATCTTCGAGCGCTCGCTCTTCGGATTAAACTCGCTGACAATCTTCGACCACAACAACCGCGCCGCACGCAGCTTGGCAATCTCCATATAGAAGTTCATGCCGATGCCCCAGAAGAAGGACAGCCGGCCGGCAAAGGCATCGATATCCAAACCTGCCGCAATGGCGGTGCGGATATATTCCTTGCCATCAGCCAGTGTGTAGGCCAGCTCCAATGCAGCATCGGCCCCGGCTTCCTGAATGTGATACCCGGAAATAGAGACGGTGTTGAACTTGGGCAAATTCGAAGAGCAGTACGCGATAATATCGCCGATAATCTTCATCGAAGGCAGCGGCGGATAGATGTAGGTGTTACGCACCATAAATTCTTTCAGAATATCGTTCTGAATAGTTCCCGCCAGCGCGTCCTGAGGCACACCCTGTTCTTCCGCGGCGACAATATAACCGGCCAACACTGGCAGTACCGCGCCGTTCATCGTCATCGACACCGACACCTTGTCCAGCGGAATACTGTCGAACAGTACCTTCATATCTTCAACCGAGTCGATCGCAACACCGGCCTTGCCGACATCGCCGGTGACACGCGGGTGATCGGAGTCATAACCGCGGTGGGTCGCAAGGTCGAACGCCACCGACACGCCCTGCCCGCCGGCAGCCAGCGCCTTGCGGTAGAACGCATTCGATTCTTCGGCCGTAGAAAAGCCCGCGTACTGGCGGATCGTCCAGGGCCGGCCGGCGTACATGGTCGGCTGCGGGCCGCGCACAAATGGCTCCATGCCGGGCAGCGTATTGGTGTATTGCAGATTCTCGAGATCTTCCGCGGTAAACAACGGCTTAACATCGATACCCTCAGCGGTATGCCAGGTCAGATCGTCGACGGTTTTGCCGCCGCGGGAAAGACTTTTATCCGCCAGTTTTCGCCAATCCGTCAGGGTACTTTCAGGGGCTTTGTAATCGCTCATTCGGAATCCAAGTTTACTGCTGGGTTAAAAAAGGCCGGCAATTTTAGCAGACGGCGGGAACCTTTAGAAATCAGGGTGTTGCGATTGCCGCCGCTGTTTCACGCCGGCAATAGTGTTAATTCTGCGGCAAGAAAGCGCGTTTAATCTGAGCGCGGGCTTGTCGCGCCAGCGTCAGATCGACTCCTAGTTGATCGCCGAGCTCCAGTACATGATGCAGGTCTTTTTCACCGAGTAATGCCGGCGGACCGAAAATAGATTCCATCTCCTCAGCGGTGCAGGCGGCGGCCAAAGCTTCCCGGCCATTGATGAACTGATCTGCCAACGGATTCAGTACGCCATTTGCACGCCCGACGTCAAACAGCTTCTGCGGGTCGAGGCCGGAACGTTTCATTACGGCGACCGCCTCATCGGCGGCGGCAAAGGCGATAAAAGACATCAGATTGTTCGCCAGTTTGGTGACGATGCCACTGCCGGTGTCACCGCAGTGCACAACCTGCTTCGAGGTTAGCTCGAGCATCGGCCCGGCCTTGCCGACGACCGCGGCGTCGCCACCAACCATGATACAAAGCTGCCCATCTGCCGCGCCTGTCGCACCGCCGGTAATACCGGCATCGATAATATGAAATCCTTTCGCCGCGGCATCGGCGGCCCACTTCACTGCACTGTCCCGGGTCACCGTAGAATGAATGGCGTATACCGCGTCTGGCCGCGCCGCATTGAGCATACCGTCGTCACCGTAGAGCAGCGCTTCGACATCGGCATCATGGCGTACACAGATACCGACCAGGTCACAATTGGCCGCGATCTCGGCTTCGTTTTTGGCCGCTATCGCACCCAGCGCCACCATCTCGGCGATCGGCTCCGGCACGACGTCATACACCATCACCGAGTCGCCGTTAGCGACGGCGGCCTTGACCAGCGTTGCACACATCGGTTTGCCGATATTACCAAGCCCGATATAGCCGAACTTTGTCGCCATTGCGCTATTCCCTAGTGTGCCGGTTGATTGATCTCGATAAGGACGCCATCACAGGATTTAGGATGGATAAAAATGACCAGCGAATCGTGCGCACCGGGTGACGGCGCATCGCTTAGAAACTGGTAACCCTTGTCTTTCAGGCGCGCGACATCGGCATGAATATCGTCGCTGCGAAAACATAAATGATGCAGGCCGCCCGGTTTTTTCTCCAGATATTTGGCAATCGGCCCTTCCCCGTTTAACGGATGCACCAGCTCAATACTGGTGGGCGGCAACGGGAAAAACGCTGTCGAGGTCTTGGCTGCCACTACGTCCTCGATACCGTCGAGCTTCAAACCGAAATCATCAGCAAAGCGCTTGATGGCTTTCTCCAAATCCGGAACCGCAATCGCAATATGGTCGAGCGCTGTAATCATGTCTGTATCCTTAATTCAGCCTGAGATGCCGACCGCGGCCAGCATCTTCTCAGTGGCGCTGCGGCGACGCTCCGCCTTCTCCGCATCGGTTTCAATCACGATGGTTTCATCGGGAGTAATCTTAAACAACGGCTGGCCTTTCTTAATGATGACGCCGTCTTCAGCGACAAGCACTTTATCAATAGTACCGGCAAAAGGCGCCCGTACTTTGTTGAACATCTTCATCACTTCAACAATATAAAGTGTATCGCCGGCTTCAAAATGATCGCCTTCGGCAACATAGACATCCATGCCCGGTGCTTCCCGCGAATAGAACATACCCCCGCTCGCGGCAAGAATCTCATCCGACTTCGCAGCCGGCGGCGGCACCAGCACTTTCGCCATTCGCTTTTGCAAGTCCTCGTCGAACAGCCGCTCGGGAATCTTGATACTCAGGTCGGCGTTCACCTTCAGGGCATGAAACTTCACCGCATCGCCGATATAAAACAATACCGCCAGCAGATCCATGCCTGCCTGATAACCGGCATGTGCAGCGCATGTCGCGCCCCACTCCCTGGCCTTGATCCCTTTCGGCGCTTTCTTCGCGCTGAGCATTTTATCCAGCTGCACAAAGTCCGTTATCCCGGTACGCGCGCGCAGCGTTTCGTAAAAACCGGTGGCGGCCTGTAAAACTTCATGATCATGGTCCCAGATCATATGGCGTGCGGGCTTGCCGTCGACAAAATCCATATGCAGGTAGTGATACAGATTAGCCAACAACTCAACCGGGTTCTCCAGCCAGGTCACACCCTTATCGCCGGCCTCGACAGCGCCCTGATTCAGTGCCAGCCAACCGGATAACAGATGTGGTTCATGGCACAGCCGTGCCACCGGCCGGGTAATTAATAGCTGCTTGCGATCGAGCACACCGGCCCAGGCCTGCTGGTCCGCCTTCGGTGCCGCGGCAACGGTTTTATTGCGCAGCAGTTTGTAGGCGTGATCCAGATCCAATTGGCTGCCGACCGCCTTCAGCTCCCCCACCAGCGTCAGGTAAGGCACGATAAACCGCGTCGTCGGCCGCGCATTGATACCTTTGCCGATAAACCAGTTCACCAAGCCATAGTGAAATTGCAGGTTTGTTGCCAGATCTTTGCCGGAAATTTCCGTGCGGCGCAGGATCTCGCTCATGCGGTGATAGGTATGCAGACGGCTATTACCGGTGGTCAGCAACAAGGCGATATTGGAATCGTAGGCGCCGGCCAGATGATACTTCATGAAAACGCCGGTATCCGGATTGTGCAGGGAGATACCCTGATCATCGCGGATTTCCCCGGCGACCGGATCCGACCAGTTTTCGATAATGCCGCCCGCGTGCGGCTGCAATGCCTGGTTAGTCGCGTTCATCCGCGCTTCGACCGAGGATACTTCGCGCGGTATACGCACCGGCTTCGGCAGCGATTCGCCGTGACGGGCAAGCAGCACCATCATTTCAACCAGGCTTTCGACATCAAAATACTCGGCTTCGTTGTCGGGATTGGTAAACCGCAGCTTGTAGCAAAGCTCGGTGACGCGATGCTCAACCTGAATCCGCGTGTTCATTTCCATAAAGAAATGCTGGGCGCCGTCGACGATACACTCGAAGGTCGAGACCGAATCGAGCCCGACTGCCTGCCCGAAGGTCGCAGCCTCGGCTTCCATTTTGATGAGGATGTCGAGGTCGCGGGCCAGTGATTTTGCTTCAGCCTTTGCGCCGCGATCATTGGCATCAGCGATCGCTGCTTCCAACTCTTCCACTGTGACCGATACTTCCAGCAGTTTTTGCTCATGCATCTGCAGCGAGCAGTCGCGGCCGCCCAGCGTGACGCACCAATTACCGTTGCCCAGCACCTGAATTTCCTGATGGCGCGTCGTTTCAATATTGAGTTCGACCAACACGTTCTTATTGTCGCCGACGCCGTTGCATTTCACTTCTGCAAGAATTTCGCGCACCAGCTCCGGCGCCTTCGCCGCCGCTTTCTTCAGCTTTTCTTCCTTGCTTCCGGAAAAGGATGACAGCGCCTGCATGATACGCTGCCCCTTACCACCGCCACCGGCGATGGCTTTCAACCGAATCCGGTTGTCGGGATACTTCTCGTACATGGTGATCGCCTGATCGGCAATGACCGCGCCTAACTCTTCAATCGTGAAAAGATCGATACCTTTGTCGTAGCTCGCCGCTAACACTTCGTCGGCCTTATCTTCCAGCGACAGCGTATTGTCGCTCCAGACCGATGCCGGTACTTTCAGGCCCGACTTCTTACACAACGCTTTCAGGCCGGCTTCATCTTTGTGCTTGCGCAGCAGCGTTATTGCAGTGGCATTGTCGATACCGGGTGTCACCGACACACCGACCTGCAATGCAGTTCGCTTGGCCTCGTCTTTAAGACCGGCGCCATGCACGGTACCCGAGCAGGGGCCGATAAAATTGAGGCCGGCTTCTTCCATCGCCGCGACCATTTCTTCGTCTTCGGCCATAAAACCGTAACCGGCGAAGATTGAGTTGTAGCCGTTTTCCTTGGCGATACTGATAATCTGATCGATACGCTTGAGGCGCTCACTGCGATCGGCGCCGGTGTAATCGGGCACGCGGTGCACGCGGCCGGGGTCGGTCAGCTTACGCAGCTCCGGCGCCAGCGCGCTGTTATAGGTAATTGAGTCTTTCTCCGACAGAAGAATGCCGTAACCGTGGATACCCATCTCGTCGAAGACATCCATCGCCTCCTTCCGGATCGGCCCGCGACAAATAATCAACGGCGCCATATCTTCACAGCTGAATTGGCGAACCCACTCGCGTGAAGCACCGGCCAGTTTACGGTTGCGATGAATCTGCGGGTTGTTTAAGTAAAAATCTCTCGATTGCACCTTCAGTTTCCCTTCTTAAATAGTCTTAGTGGAACTCGCGCTGCACGCCGCCCATCGGCGCGGCCTCGTAGTGCCCGAGATGAAACGCCAATTGTTGCGCCAGCAGATGACGCAAATTATTCGGCATCACGATTTGTGAAATCGAACCGAGACTCAGCGCCTCATTCGGATTCATCAACTCGCGTTCATAGCGCTGGGCCAGCTCCGCTTCCTGTGCGGCCTGCCATGCGCTGACTGCCTCTTTAGCAGCTTTCTCTGCCGCCTTTGCACCCATACCACCGGCTTTATTTTCGGCGATCAGCTGTGCTGTCCGGGTGCTCAGGGAACCGCGAATACTTTTCAGCTCATCTTTATAGACGTAGTCAACACCCGCCGGCCCCATCACCGCCAAACGCGTAGTCGGCAGCGCACACACAAAATCGGCGCCGGTCGGGTAATTGTTAAACGAGGCATAGGCACCACCGAAAGCATTGCGGATGATGACCAGAATCCGCGGTGTGCGCAGATCAACGATCGCATCCAGCATCGCGCGACCGGCCTGCACAATACCGCCCGCCTCCTGCTCTTTACCCGGCAGAAATCCGGTGGTGTCCTCCATGAAGATCACCGGAATATTGTAGAGGTTGCAGAAACGGATAAAGCGCGCGTTCTTGTAAGCGGCATCGATATCAATCTGGCCGGAGGCCACCGCCGAGTTATTCGCGACAAAACCCACCACATTGCCGCCGATGCGGCCCAGCGCGGTGATCGTATTGCGCGCGCGCTCGCCCTGAATTTCAAAGTAGTCGCCGTGATCGCAAAGCTGCTGAATGATAATGCTGATATCCAGCGGCGTGTTGAATCCGGTGGGGCTGTTAAACGCTTTTTTCAACAGCAGATCGATATCCCAGGTCGCACGGTCGACCGGGTCAGAGGTCGGTTGAAACGGTGCCAGTTCCGCGTTGTTGTCCGGCAGGTAGTTGAGCAGCTCTTTGACTTTCTGCAATGCCGCTACTTCGTCGGGCACGACAAAATCGGTTACGCCGGAACGCGAATGTACCGCCGGTCCGCCGAGTTCATCGGCGGTTACATCCTCACCGAGTACCGACTTCACAACACCGGGGCCGGTAAGACCGAAAAAGGTATCGTTCGGCTGGATTACAAAGGAACCCTGTCGCGGCAGATAACTACCACCGCCGGCATTAAAGCCGAACATACACATAATCGACGGCACCACGCCGCTGATCTTGCGCAATGCGGTAAACGCCTCGGCATAGCCATCGAGACCGCCGACGCCGGCCGGAATATAAGCGCCGGCAGAATCGTTCATGCCCACCAGCGGAATCCTGCGCTTGCCGGCGAGTTGCATCAGGTTGGCCAGCTTGGCGCCGTTGGTGGCATCCATAGAGCCGGCGCGCACGGTGAAATCATGTCCGTAAAGCGCCACATCGCGGCCGTTGACCTTGATGATGGCAGTGACCAGCGATGCACCATCGAGGTTTTTACCCCAGTTCTGATACAGCACCTGCGGTTTGGTGCCGGCGTCTACCAGTACCTCGATACGCTCCCATACGGTCATGCGCTTTTTCTGGTGCTGCTTGATGACGGCACCGACGCCGGCGGCCTGCCGCGGCCGCGCCCGCAAATCATGCCCGGCACGCAGCGCCGATTCATATAGCCCGGGCGCGTAGTCGATCTGACCCGGCACCGTGAATTCAATATCCTCGGCAGCGGCGAAGGGGTTGGTCAGCGAGGGGGAGTTTGACGCGTTCTTACTCATACCTGTCCTGTTCAAGCAAACTGAATGATGATCGTTGTTAGCGCAATCGGGTGACCGGAACGCGGTCACTTCAGAGTGTGCGGTGAACACACAAATGATGGCGATTAGATGTGCAAAGCGGGCAGAGAAGATAGATGTCCGGGGCTTTGAAGTCAATGCGATAACCTGACGCATACCGTTGTTTTTAATGATGTTTCCGGTCTCAATCCGACCCCGCAATGCGCTGGCACAAAAATGCCACTACCGGCGGCCCGAAAAGGCTACAATCGCGCCCCCGATCAGCCTCAGAACTCCTTCGGTGCACGCTTTACACCTGCAATCCTTACCGTACCAGCCGGACAACAGCGCGCTGTTCAGCCGCCTGCGCGCGCTGCCCTGCCCTGTATTTCTCGATAGCGGGCGCCCCGGGAGCAGCCGCGGGCGCTATGACATTCTTACCGCTGATCCGATTGAACTGATTGTCCGTGACAGCACCGAGATTGATGCCCGCTCGCTGGACGCCGAACTCGCGGCGCTACAAGACGCGCTCAGCCGGCAACTGCCACCGGTAAAAAACGACCACGGCCTGCCCTTTACCGGCGGCGCAATCGGCTGGCTGAGCTACGAAGCCGGCCTCCGTTGGCAGCATGTGCAAGCCACGGACAAACCGGGCCTGCCGATCGCAGGACTCTGCGCCGGCCTCTACCAGTGGGCGATCATTGCCGACCACGAAACTGAAAAGACCGTACTGGTTGTCCACCCCGAGGCGCCGGGCAATACCGCGGCCCGTGTACTGGCGCAGCTGCAACAGCCGGCAACACCGGCGTCGCCGTTGCGGGTCGGTGATTTCGCAAGCGATTTGGACGGCGCTGCTTATGAAGACCGGTTTGAACAGACCCAGCGTTACATCAGCGCCGGTGATTGCTACCAGATCAATCTCGCCCGCTGTCTCGAAGCCGGATTCAGCGGCGATCCCTGGCAGGCCTACCAACGCCTGCGCGAAGCCACCGCCGCACCCTACTCCGCCTATTTAAACTGGCCCGATGCGGAGATTATCAGCCTGTCTCCGGAGCGCTTTATCAAAATTGACGAGCACCGCATCGTTACCGAACCCATCAAAGGCACCGCGCGTCGGGATGCCGACCCCGCCACCGACAAATCACTGGCCGCCGCGCTGCGCGACAGCGCCAAGGACCGCGCTGAGAATCTGATGATTATCGATTTGCTGCGCAACGACCTCGGCCGCGTCTGTGTCCCCGGTTCTATCCATGTCGATAACATGTTCGAATTACAGACCTTTAACACCGTGCATCATCTGGTCAGCACCGTTTCCGGCAAGCTGCGCCCGGGTATCGCGGCCCTCGCTGCACTCGCAGCGTGCTTTCCGGGCGGGTCAATTACCGGCGCGCCGAAACGCCGGGCGATGGAAATTATCGAAGAACTCGAGCCGGTCCGTCGCGGCCTGTACTGCGGGAGTATTTTCTATCTGAGCAGCAACGGCAGGCTCGATAGCAATATTGCCATCCGCAGCCTTCAGTTTATCGGGGACAGAGTAAGCTGTTTCGGCGGTGGGGGCATCGTCGCAGATTCCCGCTGCGCGGCGGAGTACGCTGAATCAAATGACAAAATATCTTTAATAATCAATACGTTAAAAAATATCCCGTAAAGATTCTCCCGCCGAAACCCAGGTGGTTTCAGCAGTACCGACCCGCATGTTCGCGCTTGACTTTCCGCCAACCGGGTCTCATTCTGTGCAATTGGCGACGGAAAAAGAAAATTCCATTTCGATACAACTAGTTACACCCGTTAGTTACAGACAATTGTTTAAGTGGCGACTGCAGAATAAAACTAACTATGCCGGATAAAAGCTCAAACATTACGCGCTGGATCATTCCCGGAACCCCTAACAGCATGGGACCCGTTGGCGGCGCCGCGCTCACCCCGCTGCTCGACAAACTCGGCATCGGCAGCTGGAGCTATATGCCGGCCCGTGGAAAGTTCTCCGCCGACACCGCGCTCGAAGCACTGCTCGGATATCACCCCGGTACCCTACCCACCGAAGGGCGCTTTCTCACCACACTCGTTGTGGACGACGATATAGAGCAGCTCAGTCAGGACCTGGCAGCACTGCGCGCCGGCGATGAATGCCAGCTCAACCGGGAACACCGGGTCAAACACCGGGACGGACACGAGATCTGGTTGCACACTGCCGCCGAGGTTCGCTTCGGCGATACCGATGAAGAATTGATCATCACCGGCGTGAGTGTTGAAATCACCAGCCGGATCGACGCGGAACAACGCCGTGAAGAGGCCGTCAACCAGTGGCGTGATATCGATGCGCGCTATCACGCCGTATTTGAGAACGCCGCCACACCGATACTGATGCTGCAGCATCACAAAATTACCAACTGCAACGCCGCCGCCCTGAAACTGCTCGGCCTGCATACACATGAAGAACTGCTGGGCAGAAACATCCTCGACTTTTCCGTGGCGACTCAGAGCGACGATCTCGCCGCCAGTGATGCGGTCAGCATGTTTATGCAGGAGTCCTGCGATCAGACCTTAGGCGGCAAAGAATTCGACTGGTTGTTCGTGGACCTCAACGGGCGCGAAATCGCGACCAGCGTCGAAATCACCCGACTGAAACGGGAAGGCGCAGAATCGCTGACTATTGCCGTCATCGCAGATCGCTCCGCGATCGCAGGCCTGCAGCTGAACAGCGATCTGGCAGATGCTATTTTTGACGGGGTCAGCGAAGCGATTCTGGTTACCGACGCCGACAATCACATCGTTTCGGTCAATCAATGCTACGAAAAAATCACCGGCAGCAATGAAAAAGACATCATCGGCAAACGCGCGCAGATGCTCGAGCCCGGTGACGAGCAGCAACAATTTTATTACGCAATGTGGGCCGATATCACCGCCAACGGCGAATGGAACGGTCAGTTATGGTGTGAACGCGCCGACAGAAGCCGTTTTCTCGCTGAGCTGCGTGTCAAAACCTTGCGCGACGAGCGCGGCCGCTGCGCCAACCGCCTCATTATGTTTAATGACATTACCGAGCAGCACCAGCAGAACGAACGTCTCGACTTCCTGTCGACACGTGACGACCTAACCGGCATGGTGAATATCGCGACATTCAAAGAGCGCGCTGCGACGATATTGTCCGATACCGATCACACTGCGAACATTCTGTATCTCAGCGCGCCGCAGACGGCACTGCTGAGCACCACCCATGGCGATGAAGCCGTCGACGAACTGGTTAAGGAAATTGCCACCCGCATCACCTCCTGTATCGGTGAGCACGACCTCGCGGCGCGGGCAAAAGGCGATGAGTTTGTTGTGCTTCTGACGCAGGACCCGCACAGCCCCGGCAGCGCCGCCGGATTTGAAAGCCTGCGCAAAGCGGTCGAGCAGCCGATCAAAATCGACAGCAGAATTTCGATTCAGCCCTCGCTGCAAATCGGCATTGCAATTTTCCCGGACAATGCGGCCACCATCGACGAACTGATCCGGCAGGCGCATTCAGCATGGAGCCAGACCCACGGCCAGCATGCGGCACAGGGCCTGTCATTCTTCAGCCCCGACTCCGCCGAGAAGTATACCCGTCGCGTGACGCTCGAAAGCTCCCTGCGCGAAGCTTTGCGCAATGATGAGTTCCGGCTGTTTTATCAGCCCACCGCTTCACTGCAAACGTCTCTGGTTACCGGTGCCGAAGCGTTACTGCGCTGGCAGCGGCCGCAACACGGACTGCAGCAGCCCGCAGATTTCCTGTCGGTCATCGAAGACTCCTACCTCGCCAACCCGGTGGGCCGCTGGGTACTGCAATCGGCCATTGCCGATGCTGCAGCGCTACACCGCCACAGCGGCAATAAGTTGCAGGTTTCTATCAACGTGAGCGCGCCACAGTTTGAATCCGGCACGCTGGTCGACGACATTAAACGCAGCCTGCAAAATTCCGGATTAGATGCACAATACGTGTCGATAGAGGTCGTCGAACGCCTGCTGATGCACGACACCGAAATAGTCCAGGCGCAGCTCAACGAACTGAAAAAAATCGGCGTCACGCTGGTACTGGACGACTTCGGCACAGGTTTTTCAAGCCTTGGTTATCTGTCGCGCTTCCCCTTTGACGTGCTAAAAATCGATCGCTGCTTTATTCAGGACCTGCTCACCAACCCCCATTCCGCTGCCATCGTCCGCTCCACGATCGCAATGTCGCATCAACTGGGCATGAAAGTGGTGGCGGAAGGCGTTGAAAATATCGCGCAGGCGGCGATGCTGAAGCGCAATCTGTGTGATGTGGTTCAAGGGCACCTGCTGGGCGAGGCCATGCCGCTGGCAGATTTTGAGCGCCGCCTACAGTCCGGCCCCACCGGTTTTAATCTGCAATTCCCGCGGCACCTGTCACCGATCGCGCTGGTGGTAGGTGATGTCAGTCAATGTCTGGAAAAAATCTGGGAGAAACTGACTGCAACCGGTTGGAGTGTCGCCGTTTGCAATAACTGGAAAGAGGCCTGGGACTATCTGGGCACCCGCAATGTTCGTTTGTTGATCGCCGGCGACAGCGACGGCTCCCTGCAGGAAAAGCTGGCGACCACCAAAAAGCAGTACCCGACCGTCACCTGTATGAGCATCGGCTGCGATAATGACCGCGCCGAAATGCTGGCGATGCTGAACAGCGGGCTGATAACACACTCAATCTTTTCCGAACCGAGCAATGACTTCATCGAAGACGAGCAGGCCTTTGGCCGGGTTTACGAACAGGTCGCAATGGGGCACAGCTCACAGCTCCATTAAACGCTGAGCGCAGCCGGCCCGGCACGATCCGGGCTTTATAACGCCCGGATTGACGCTTTTACAAATTCCGCCTTCAAATCCTCATACTCCACCGCACTGGGGTACTGGGGGAACTCTGCCAGCACATTGTCCGGCGCACGAAACAATATCCCCGCATCGGCCTCGGCCAGCATCGTGGTGTCGTTGTAGGAATCACCTGCAGCAATAACCCTGTAATACAAGGCTTTCAGCGCGAGTACCGCCTGCCGCTTCGGGTTCGGCTGACGCAGCTTGTAGTCAATCACCTTGCCGTCATCATCCGTTTCCAGTTTATGGCATAACAGCGTCGGCCAGCCCAACTGCTTCATCAGCGGCGCAGCAAACTCGTAAAACGTGTCTGACAAAATAATGACCTGAAAGCGTTCGCGCAGCCAATCCACAAACTCAACCGCCCCATCTAAGGGACGCATATCGGCTATCACTTCCTGAATATCGTTCAGCCCCAGCCCGTTCTCATCAAGCAGCCGCAAGCGCTGCTGCATCAATACGTCGTAATCGGGAATATCGCGGGTAGTGGCCCGCAGCTCCGCAATGCCGGTACGCTCGGCAAAATCGATCCAAATTTCGGGCACGAGTACCCCTTCAAGGTCCAGGCAGGCAATTTCCAACAGAATTCTCCGGTTAACAGACGGGTATTTTGACCTTGGCAAACATCTCATCCAGCTCTGCATTGGTCGTGCTTGCGCAGGCTGAATCGATCACGTCACGGGTCAGGTGCGACGCAAATAGCTGGATAAAGTCATACATAAAACCGCGCAGGAACGTTCCGCGCCGGAATCCGATTTTAGTGACACTCGGTTTGAACAGATGACTGACGTCCAGCGACACCAGATCAGCATCCAGCTTCTGATCATGGGCCATACCCGCAATGATACCGACCCCGAGCCCGAGTCGCACGTAGGTTTTAATCACGTCGGCGTCTGCAGCCGTAAATACCACTTTCGGCGCCAGGCCGCGCTCGACAAACGCCTCATCCAGTTTCGAGCGGCCGGTAAAGCCGAACACATAGGTCACCAACGGGTGCTCGGCGATATCATCCAGCTTCAGTTTGCTGATTTGAGCCAGCGGGTGGTTACGCGGCACGATGACCGACCGGTTCCAGCGGTAGCACGGCATCATAATCAGATCGCGAAAGTGCTCCATGCCCTCGGTTGCAATCGCGAAATCCACATCACCGTCGACGGCCATCTGTGCGATCTGTACCGGCGTGCCCTGGTGCATATGCAGCGACACCTCGGGATAGTCTTCAATAAACTGTTTGATGACCGGGGGCAGCGCATAGCGCGCCTGCGTATGCGTGGTGGCGATGGTCAGCGTGCCGCGACGTTCATCGGTAAACTCCTGGGCAATCTGACGGATACTCTCGGTTTTACGCAGTATTTCTTCAGCGGTTTTCAAAATCGCCCGACCCGCCGGGGTCACCTCGACAAGGTGTTTGCCGCTGCGCGAAAAAATCTCTACACCCAGTTCGTCCTCCAGCATTCTGATCTGCTTGCTGATACCGGGCTGCGAAGTGAACAATGCCTGTGCCGTGGCGGAGACGTTCAGGTCGTGACGCGCGATTTCAAGAATATAGCGGAGCTGTTGTAGTTTCATAGCACGCTCAGCGATTGCTCACGCCGTGAGGTACATGACCTGTCGCCACATGCATGCTTGCCGAGTTGCAGTGCCCCTGCTGGTCATCGAAAAACACATCGGCCCCGTAGGAGCGTAAAAACGCCGCCTTGTCGAGGCCGCCGAGAAACAGACTCTCATCAATACGGATGTCCCAGGCGCGTAAGGTCCTGATCACACGTTCATGAGCCGGCGCTGAACGCGCCGTCACCAGCGCGGTCCGAATCGGCCCCTGCCCGGGCGGAAACTCCGCCTGTATCCGGTGTAACGCCGCCAGAAATTGCTTGAACGGACCGCCGGTTAAAGGTGTCTTCGCCGATGCGCGCTCGCTTTCAGCGAATGCCTGCAAGCCGCCCGACTGATAAATCTGTTCCGCCTCATCGGAAAACAATACCGCGTCACCATCAAAGGCAAACCGTAATTGTGCCTTATCGTCGGTCTGCTGGTGATCGCCCGAGGGCATCAGCGTTGCCGCGGCGATGCCGCTATCCAATGCACGGACAACATCTTCGGGGTTGGTCGAGAGAAATAAATGACAACCGAAAGCCGCGACATAACGATAGGGACTGGAGCCGCCGCTGAAGGCCGCCCGACTGATGCCGAGTCCGTAGTGCTCGATTGAGTTAAACACCCGCAAACCCGTATCGGCGCTATTGCGCGACAATAAAATAATCTCAACCCGCTGCTCATTGCCGTCCATCTCGTTGATCCGCAGAAGTTTCTGCGCAATATGAAAGGCTTCGCCGGGTTCCAGAATCTGGTCTTCGTGGGCAATCTGATATTGCTGGTAGGCTTCCAGCCCCTGCTCTTCGTAGACTTTGTGGCTTTCATCGAGATCAAAAAGCGCGCGCGACGAAATCGCCACAACCAACTTATTGTCAAAATTTTCCGCCATCGTAAATCCGAAGTTTCTCGCCACATGGATATATGCAGTCAGGCACTATACCGCTGTGGTTTGCAGCAAGTCCATGCACGGCAGAATATTCGCGAATACCAGAGTTTCGCCCTAAAAAAGCTAACTTGGGACGCCGCCGCAACGTACACTATCGTGCTATTCAGACCTCGTTGCCGGTTGCAATCTATGAGCCTTACCGCATGGGCGGACATCGATCTCGCTGCGCTACGCCACAACATCGTTGTGGTCAGGCGCCTTGCCCCGCGTAGCAAATTACTGGCGCTGGTCAAAGCCGACGCCTACGGACACGGCATTCTCGGCTGCACCGCCGCAATCGCAAATCTGGTCGACGGGTTTGCGGTAGCGCGTATCCAGGAGGCCATCGATCTGCGCCAGAGCGGCTATCACGGCAGAGTCGTTCTGTTCGGCACTTTATTGCGCAGCAGCGATATCGAGCTCTGTGATCGCCACAGCATTGAACCGCAAATTCATACACCCGCCATGGCCGCGCGCATCGCCAAAGCTGACTTGTCGAAACCGCTTAATTGCTGGCTGCACCTCGACAGCGGCATGCATCGTCTGGGCTTGAGTGAAGACGAATTCAAGGCCGCGCATCGCCTGCTGTCTGGTGCGCGGGCCTGCGACGAACTGCTATTGATGACCCATTTTGCCTGCGCCGATGAGCCTGCAAATCAACTGACCAACAAGCAGTTTGATCGCTTCCGGGCGGTGACCGATGCGCATGCGGCGAGTCAGCGCAGCACCGCCAATTCCGCCGCTATTATTTCGCGGCCGGACACGCACCTGGATTGGGTACGGCCCGGCATTATGCTCTATGGCGACAACCCGCTGGCCGCAACTCACCCTGCGGATTTGCGCCCGGTAATGACGCTAAAATCCCGCGTCACCGCGATTCGCCGCGTCGCTGCCGGTGAATCGGTCGGTTATGGCGCCGCATGGATAGCGGACCGGGAATCAACCATCGCCACCATCGGAATCGGTTACGGCGACGGTTACCCGCGACAGGTGGGTAACGGCACGCCGGTCTATATCGGCGGCGAGCGGCTACCCATCGCCGGTCGCGTATCAATGGATTCCGTCACGGTCGACGTTACCGCCGCAAGCCGCGCTTTGGATGTCGGAGAAGAAGTGGAACTGTGGGGTAAGAATATTCCGGTGTCTGAAATCGCAGCGCGCGCGGACACCATCAGCTACCACCTGCTGACCGGGGTAACCGGGAGAGTCGTCCGCCGCCACACCAACACAAGCGCGTAACGCGTGCCCGCCGGCACGGAAAAAATAACCGGTGCGCGGCGGCCACTGCGACCGACGCCACCGGAATGGCATACTTAGCCGGGGGTGACGTTCTCGGCCTGCAAACCTTTCTGCCCCTGAGTCACCTCAAAGGTCACGGCCTGACCGTCCTGCAGGGTGCGACGCCCTTCGCCATTGATCGCACGAAAGTGCACAAACACATCGGGACCGTTTTCCTGGGCGATAAAACCAAAGCCCTTTTCATCGTTAAACCACTTTACGGTTCCGGATACTAATTCAGACATATTTTCCTCTACACATTTTCTAAAAAGCCCTGCGTTTCCCCAGGGGTATTGGCCGCCGCAACGCGCGAACGGTCTGTTTCAGGCTAAATCGCGAGCACAGCAGGCTGCCGCAGAAGTTTTCTGGCACGGGCAAAATTCAGATCAGATGTTGGAACGGAAAGTTGCGGAGTATCGGAAAGCGTTATTTGCAACAGGATAATGTCGGTCGTTATTAAACCCGCAAATAACATACAACATCGCTGTGGCGAATCATAGACCCCGGCGCAGCGGCTAGCGCCCGGTCAGAAAACTGAAGGATTGGCGCTGGGGGAACAAACCGAACACGCCGCCGGTATGAATAAATACGATATCACCTTCGCCGAAGCGACCCGCCTCAAGCTCCTGCAGCATTCCGAAAAATCCTTTACCGGTGTAGACCGGGTCCAACACGACACCTTCGGTACGCGCCAGGTCGGCGATCAGTTCGAAGACCTCCGGCCCGGCCTGCGCATAGCCCGGACCGACGTAGCCATCGATGACCCGCACCGGCCCGGGGTCCCTCGCCAACGGCGGCTGGTAACGGCTGCGCCAGTCACGGATATCGCTATTCACCTTGTCGATAAACCACGCCTCGTCGTCGCAGACGTTGACGCCCCAAATCTCGCAGCCCAGATCAAACAGCGTATTGCCGGCGGTGAGCCCGGCCTGCGTGCCACCCGATCCGGTTGCGGTCACGATATGGCGGGGCACAATATGGTGGTGTTGAAAATCTGCGGCCAATTCCTCACAGGCCTGCACATAGCCCCAGCAACCGATACCATCGGACGCGCCGGTGGGAATGACCCAGGCCTTATCGCCAGACTCAGCGTAGCGTGTCTGCCACTGCGCCAGCATTGTTTCGAGATTCTGTTGATAGACTTTTGCCGGGTAACAGCTGATGGCCGCACCGGCGAGCTGGTCCAGCAGTAAATTGCCGTCGCTATCGCCTGCGGGCTCGCCGCGCAGCAGCAAATGGCACTTCAGGCCCAACTGCGCGCACAGAATTGCCGTTGCACGACAATGATTCGATTGCAGACCGCCACAGGTGATGATGGTATTGCAACCCGCTTCCACTGCCGCAGCGAGGGTAAACTCCAATTTACGGATCTTGTTGCCGCCCGCCACGCTGCCGGTGAGGTCATCGCGCTTCACCCATATCCGCGTGCCGGGATAGCGCGCCGACAAACGGTCCAGTGGCTGTAGCGGTGTTGGCAGCTGCGCCAGCCGGATCCTTGGCGGGTATTCGAAAGCCACCTAGATCGCCTTCAGGGTTCCCTTTGGCAGTACCGCGTGAATGGCCACTTTCTGGAACTTAATCTCGACGTTCTCAGCGACTTTCAACAGCACCATAGTATCTTCGACCTTGGTGATTTTGCCGAGCATGCCACCATTGGTCACGACTTCGTCACCCTTGCTCAGATTAGCCACCAGATCCGCATGCTCTTTTTGGCGCTTGCGCTGGGGACGGATGGCAATCACATAAAACAACACAAACATCAGCACCAAGAAACCGATCTGGAAAAGATCACCACCGGCGGGCTGCTGGGCTGCGGCCTGTGCTTGTGCCTCGGGTATAAAGAAACTCATAAATCAACCTATCAAAGTAATGGGAAACGGAGGGCTGCGCAGAGTAAAGATTTTGCCGCCATCGTGCAATTACCGTTGCGCACCCGCGTTATGGTGATTTCATGCCCGACTGCTAGACTGAGCGCCACAGTGGCCCCCTCGAATTTCGGATAACCGCCATGCGCAAAACCGTGACTGCTTCGTTGATCTGCACGCTGCTGACCATCGCCACGCATCAGCCACTGGCGAAGCCCCGGCCTTATGAGATCACCGAAAACCGCGAACCCTGTGCCGACTACACCGCGTTGCGCAAGCCCCACTTCGGGGACACTCACGTGCATACCACCTACTCTTTCGATGCCAACTCGCAGGATACCCGGACCACACCGCTGGATGCTTACAACTTCGCCAAAGGCGGAGCACTGGCGCTGCAGCCCTACGATGATAACGGCGCACCGCTGCGCAGTATCAAACTGGCGAAGCCGCTGGACTTTACGGCAGTCACCGATCACTCGGAATTTCTCGGCGAAATGCTGATCTGCAATACGCCCGGCAGTGATGGCTACTGGCACCCGGTCTGCATCGCCCACCGCTATGTGCCTTCCTTGTCACAGCTGACTTTCGCCGGATACAGTTTTCTCACCAAACGGCGCTGGGGGTTTTGCGGTGACGAGGCAGAAAATTGCTATGCCCGCCACCGCGATAACTGGCAGAACATCCAGGCCGATGCCGAAACCGCCTACGATCGCAGCGCAGATTGCACGTTTACCAGCATGGTCGGCTATGAATTCACCGGCACAGTTGGCGAAGGCAGCAACCTGCATCGCAATGTTATTTTCCGCAACGACAAAGTACCCGCCCAGGCCCAGAGCTGGATTGAAACCCCCAGCGCCGCGGCGCTGTGGGAAGGCTTGCAGAAAAATTGTGTCGATGCCCTGCCCGGCTGCGACGCCATCACCATTCCCCACAATTCAAACCTGAGTTCCGGCCTGATGTTTGCCACGCCGCTGCTGGAAACCGCGACGCCGCCGGATATAAAACTGACCCGCGAACTGGCGCTGCGACGCGCGCGCTGGGAACCGCTGATCGAAGTGGTGCAGCACAAAGGCGACTCCGAGTGTGATACCCGGGCCGGCTGGGAAGACGACAAATTCTGCGCTTTTGAAAAGCTGCCCTACGATTCATTTGGCGGCAAAAAATCCGGTATTCAAGGCAGCTGGCCATTCCTGCTTGCTGAAAAAATACTCGGCGCCAGACCGACAGCTGTGCCGGGGGCCGGCAGCTATATCCGCTGGGCCCTCAAAGACGGCATCCGTCAGCAGGCCGAGCTGGGCAGCAATAGTTTTAAATTCGGCCTGATCTCCAGCAGCGACACGCATATTTCCGCGCCCGGCCTGACTGCGGAGAAGAATCACCCGGGCCACGGCGGCGCCGGCATGGGCGCCCGCGATAGCGTGCCGAAAGGTTTTCCGGATGAACTCGAATTCAGCCCCGGCGGTCTGGCGGTTATCTGGGCGGAGGAAAATAGCCGCGATGCGCTGTTCAGCGCAATGCAACGTCGCGAAGTATATTCAACCAGCGGCACCCGCCCCATTCTGCGTTTTTTTGGTGGTTGGGAATACGACGATCAGATGTGCAGCTCGTCTTCGATGGTGGCGGATGCCTACGCCAACGGCGTGCCGATGGGCAGCGACCTGCCCCCGGATGGTGACGGCGAGACGCCAAAGTTTATTGTGTCAGCCCTGATGGACCCGGGCACCGCAAACGATCCCGGCAATCCTTTGCAGCGCATTCAGATCATCAAAGGCTGGCACAAAAACGGCGAAACCTATGAGAAAGTCTTGGATGTCGCCGGTGGTGACAACGATGCGGGTGTCGACCTCAATAGCTGCAACACCTATGGCAGCGGTCATCAGCAGCTCTGCAGCGTCTGGGAAGACAAGGCCTTCGATCCCGGCGAGACTGCATTTTACTATGCCCGGGTCATTGAAAACCCGAGCTGCCGCTGGAGCCAGCATATTTGCGTGGCGGCCAAAGTCGATTGTGCAGACCCGCATACCGTGCCGGAAGATCTCGCCGGCTGCTGCGCCGCCGAACATCGACCCGTGATTCAGGAGCGGGCGTTGAGCAGCCCGATTTGGTACACACCAACTGATTAAACAGCTGCGCTTCAGATTAAGGACAGCTGCCGCCCGCTGCTCTGCCGGGATAAAAACCGGAAGCCGACACCCAGCAAACGCACCGGCTGGTTCAGGCGCTGCCAGGCTTCGTCGAGCATGTCGATAAACAATCCGGTATCCGGCTCTCCGCTGATTTGCCGGTCGACGGTCGTCAAACGAAAGTCCTGTGATTTGAGCTTCAACAACTGACCGGCAATTCGGGCGCCTTTGGGCAGGTTGTCGAGGCGCTCAAACAGGCGCTGATTCAACTCATCCAACTGCTGCCGACAGCGCCCGCGGTCTGCCATATCAATGCTGAAGGTACGCTCCACACTCAGGCTTTTGCGGTCATAACTGGCCGATACCGGCCGCTCATCTCGGCCGTGAGCCAGTTCGTAGAGGCGCTCACCGAAGCGGCCGAATTGTTGTGCCAGATCCGTTACTTCGCAGGCGCGGATATCGGCGCAGGTCTCGAGTCCGGCGCGCTTCATCCGTTCTGCGGTCACCGGCCCGACCCCGGGTATTTTGCGTACCGGCAGCGCCGCACTAAACGCGTCGACCTCAGCCGGCGGCACCACGGTGATACCCGCGGGTTTGCGCCAGTCGCTGGCCACCTTGGCCAGAAATTTATTCGGCGCGACACCCGCTGACACAGTGATACCTAACTCGCGTTGAATGGTTGCGCTGATATCACGCGCTATCAGTGTCGCGGACCCATGGAGCAGCTCACAGTCGCTGACATCGAGAAACGCCTCATCCAGCGACAGCGGCTCGATAATACCGGTGTAGCGGGAAAATATTTCGCGGACCTGTCTGGCGACCTTGCGGTACTTGTCCATCGCCGGTGGTATCACAATCAGATCGGGACATTTGCGCAGCGCTGTTGCGGTGGGCATCGCCGAGTGCACGCCGTATTGCCGCGCGACGTAATTGGCGGTGCACAGTACCCCGCGGCGATCCGAGTTGCCGCCGATACCCAGCGGCCGCTCGACCAGACGCGGGTCATCACGCATTTCAACGGACGCGTAAAAACAGTCGCAATCAATATGGATGATTTTTCGCACACATTTACTGTATAGATAAACAGTACCGTGTGCAAGCCTGTTGCTGCGCAGGTGGCAGGCGACTACCATGTCGCGATTCATCCCGCGATACAAGATACGCAATGGCCGTTGACAGCTGGGAACCGGCGCCGGATTCCACAAGCACAAATACCGACAAGGCAGTTTTGCGACGTTACGCGGCGCTGATGGCTGGCGACAGCGACACGCCGCTCAGCGAAAAACTGGACGACGCTGCCCAACAGCACTGCGCTGCGCTGATGCAAATTCCTGATGCCGCCTGGCAGGAAATTGCGGCGCAGCTCGACAACGCCGATCTGCGCGGACTCATCCGTTTCTTTACCCTTGCAGAAATGCAGTTAAACAATTGCGAAGCCGGCGCTGCTTCCCCCGTAATTGCGATTAACCGCGTACTGAAACAGCGCGGCGAACCGCTCGATCGCGATGAGCTGATCTGGATCCGCAATCACAGCAGCAACCGCTTTCTGCCCAACGGCCCGCTTTAAATACCCGCATACCCACCGCTCCGGAGACGCTATCCTATGTTTGCAGCCCTTAACGATTTTCTCGGTCAGGTTCTGGTGTATACCCTGATTCCGTTGGGGCTCTGGTTTACGATCAGCTCCCGCTTCGTACAGGTACGTTTTTTCGGCCGTATGTTCAAAGTACTCGGCGGCGCCTTCCATCACGAAGGCCGGCACCTGAGCTCGTTTCAGGCACTGGCACTCAGTGTCGGCGGCCGCGTCGGTGCCGGTAATATTGCCGGTGTCGCGGTCGCGATTACCCTCGGCGGACCCGGCGCAATTTTCTGGATGTGGATAGTCGGTCTGATGGGCATGGCCACCAGTTTTTTCGAATGTACCCTCGCCCAGTTGTTTAAAACTGCCGAGAATGACGGCACCTACCGCGGCGGCCCTGCGTACTATATTGAACACGGTTTGGGGCAAAAATGGCTGGCCGGCATCTTTTCGGTGTTGCTCCTGGTGACCTTCGGTTTCGCCTTTAACGCAGTACAGTCGTTTACCATGGCGTCATCGTTGAACGATGCCTTCGGAGTGCCGGTGTGGGTGACCTGTGTCGGCCTTGTCCTGATCGTGGGCAGCATCATTATCGGCGGTATCCGCCGCATCGCCGATGTCGCGGAGTTGATCGTGCCCTTTATGGCGCTCGGTTACCTGTTGATGGCATTGGTCGTTATTGCGATGAATATTTCTGAAGTGCCCGCCGCGTTCATGCTGATATTCAACAACGCCTTCGGCCTCGATGAGGCAGTCGGCGGCGGCATCGGCGCTGCGATTCTGTTTGGTGTTAAGCGCGGCCTGTTTTCCAATGAGGCCGGGCTCGGCAGCGCGCCCAACGTCGCGGCGGTAGCCTATGTGCCGCACCCGGTTAATCAGGGCATGGTGCAGTCGCTCAGCGTTTTCGTCGATACCCTGCTGATGTGTACCTGCACCGCAATGATCATCCTGCTGTCGGACGGTTATGCGAACGGTGCCGATGTCGGCGGTGTGGTCATGACGCAGAATGCCCTTGCCGGACACGTCGGTGACTGGGGCCGCGGCTTTGTCTCTATCGCGTTGGTGTTGTTTACCTTCACATCGATGATTTACTGCTACTATCTCGGCGAAAACAGCCTGATCTACTTTGACCATGATCACCCGATGCTCATCACTTCCTATCGGGTGCTGGTACTGGCGCTGTTGGTATGGGCGGCGTTACAGGACCTGAGCTCTATTTTCGCATTCTCCGACATCACTATGAGCCTGCTGGCGATTGTTAACCTCACGGCGCTGGTGCTGCTGTTCAAAGTCGGCAAGCGGGTGTTGGACGATTACGACAGCCAACTCAAGCAAGGCATTGAACGACCGGTATTCGATCCGGCGAAATTTTCCGATTTAAAAATCGATGCCGCCGCCTGGCGTCAGGATTAGACACCGGCGCCTGTTATAACCGCGCGATGCGGCGGCCGGCTTCGCTGAGAAAGCCGTCGACCATTGCGGCCACCATTTCTGCGCGCGCCGCACCGCGGCCGCCGGTGCCGCCCTTCAGCATGCGGGCGTAGACACCCTCGACAATGCACGCCATTTTCCACCAGCTGAATGCCTCGTACCACGGCCGCGCCGACAAGTCGTAGCCGGTCAGCCGCGCGTACTGCGAAATAATGTCATCGCGCTCACAAAAACCGGACGCTTCGGTGGGCATATCCCTGATAAACGGGGGCTGGTCATCCGGGCGGCCCCAGTACATCGATGACCAGAAAAAATCCGCGACCGGATCACCCAGTGTGCATAATTCCCAATCGAGTACGGCGCATACTTCTGCACACTCATTGAGCACAGTGTTATCAAAACGATAGTCGCCGTGAACAATGCTGACCACACCCTGATCAGACGGCAGGCACTGCGACAAACAATCGCCAAGATCGCCTATCGCCGGTAAATCGCGTACCGGGGCAGCCTCGACCTGCTTGCGCCAGCGATAAATCTGGCGCTGTAAATACTGCTCGCGATGCCCCAATCCGCCCAGACCCACGGCATCAACATCGAGTTGATGCAGCGCAACCTGTATGTCAATCAGGGAGCGGGTAGCGGTGGTTTTTTCCGCCGCAGTCAGCGCCGCAGCATCCTGCGGGTTGCGTAAAATCCGGCCCTCCGCGAATGCCATCAGATAGAACTCGGATCCGGTCACGCTCTGATCGGCGCAATACGCCAGTGCCCTTGGTACCGGCACCGCGGTCGGCGTCAGCGCTTCTAGTATGCGCCACTCACGCTGCATATCGTGGGCACTCTCCAGCTGTCCCTTCACCGGCGGGCGCCGCAACGCAAAACACTCCCCGCTCGCGTCAGTCACGCGGAAAGTCAGGTTAGAACCCCCGGCGGCGATCAACTCAAACCGGTACGGCGGTTCTGATTCGGGTAGTGCCGAAGTCAGCCACGCGGTGACCGGCGCCGCGCTGATACCGTGCTTGAGTAGGCCCTCATCCGCTGTCACGACTTCAGTCTCCACTCACCGCGCGCAATTCTTCGCCGAAGCGCTGCCGCGCTGCATCGCGCACCGCTGGCAGCCACTCCGACGGCCAGCCCTGCACCGCTTCAACTTTCGTCAACAGCAAGCGGGCCACTGCCTGCTTTTGCACCTCGTCGGCGCCATCGGCCACCCGCAGCGCCCGCGCTAAGCGATACATTTCCTCCAGCGGCATATCCGAGCTATATCCCAGTGCCCCGTGCAATTGAATCGCATCGTCCAATACTTTGTGCAGCACTGCCGGAACTTTGAACTTCGCCGCCGAGATATCGCGCCGCGCCGCCTCGCTGTGCGGCCCCTCGTGATCCATCGTCCAGGCCGCCCGCAACACCAGCAACCGCGCCATTTCGATTTCGGCGTAACATTCAGCCAGCATCGCCTGCACCATTTGCTGTTTACCCAAGGGGCGCCCGCGGACCTGACGGCTGGCCGCGCGCTCCAGCATCATGTCGAAGGCCCGCCGGCACTGGCCGATCATGCGCATGCAGTGATGTATCCGTCCGCCACCGAGCCGCTTCTGGGCCAGCACAAAGCCTTCCCCCGGCGCCCCTACCATATTTTCCAGCGGCACCCGGCAGTCGCTTAATCGAAGATGACTATGACCGCCGATGCGGCTGCTGACCGCACCATCCTCGGCGAGTCCGGGATGATGCATGGTGCCGACGTCGCGCAATATCTCCAGACCCGGCGTACCCGCCGGTACAATCACCATGGCAGCGCGCCGGTGCGGCGGTGCATCCGGATCGGTTACCACCATCATCAGAATAAAATCCGCCACCGATGCATTCGAGGCGAAATATTTCTCGCCGTTGATGACCCATTCATCACCAATGCGTTCGCAGCTTGTCCGAATATCGGTCGGATCGCTTCCCGCCTGATGCGGCTCGGTCAGGGAAAAACAGGAGCGCAACTCACCGGCCTGCAGCGGCGTCAGCCAGCGCTGCCGTTGCGCCTCGTTGGCGCCTGCAGCAAGCAACTCTGCATTGCCGCTATCCGGTGCCTGACAGCCGAAAATTTCCGGAGCCAGCGTTGCCCGACCCAACACCTCGTGTAATAAGGCCAACGGCAATTGGCCCATGCCCTGCCCGCCGTGTTCGGGCTCAAGATGTGCCGCCCACAGTTGCTTCGCTTTCACCTGCGCCTTATAGGGCGCGATCAAAGCGTCGAGTTCGACCTGCGGCAGATCACCGCTGATCAACTCCAGCGGTATGATCGTGGAGTCGACAAACTCACGCGCCCAATCCAGCCGCGCTTGCAATCCGGGTTCGGTAGAAAAGTCCCAGGCCATGGCTGATTCTCCAGAAAGTCATCGCGCCATGCTAGAGAGGCCCTGCGCCGCGCTCAAGGCTGTGCGCGGCCACAATTTAGGTGGAATCTGACGCACCAGCATTCCTCAATTGAACCGCCCTGCTAAACCCTGCATGATGCGCTGCATGCGGATCGTGCTACACCAAACCCTATCAGAGCTACCCTCATTGACTGATGCGTGGCGCAAACTCATCGCTGACGGCGGCGGCTTCCGGATTTTCGATAGTCCGGACTGGGTTCTGCCGCAGTTTGATCTCGACCCGACGCTTATGCCGCATGTGCTCGCTGTATACGCGGACCAGGAGCTAACCGGGGTTTTTCCGTTTGCGATAAAGACAAGGCGCTATCTGGGCGCGACGTTCCGCGAGCTTGTCCACGCCGCCGGCGATGCCGCCGATTACGCTTCTTTCCCGTTGCACCCGGCGGCCAACAGAGGCCGCGTTGTGCGGGAAGTCGTGCGCTGGTTAACGGACAACCAAGCGGGCGATTGGGATTTCTATCACATCGAAGGGCTCAGCGAGCGCGATGCTGTCGCGCAGCTGTTTCGCCTCACACTGCTGACACAGACCTACGGTCATAGCCGTATCGGCGCGCTGACATCGCATATTGATTTTACTCTGCCCTACGAGCGCACCTCGAAAACCCGCGCCAATGCGCAGCGACGCCTGCGCAAACTTGAGCGGGAGCTGGAGATCTCGATCACCATCGGCGGCAACCTGACGCCTGCCATTCTGAATGAATTCCGCGACCTGCACGCCGCCGGTTTTCCCGACTACGGATTTAACCTGGCGGCGATGCAAAGTTTCTATCAGTCACTGGCGGAGTCGGAAGACTTCCGCAATAAAATCGAGGTGTCTTATATCAGTCATGCCGGACGTGTTATTGCCGGGCATTTCGGTTTCGCAGACGGCGAGTCGGTGTATTACTACGTGCCGGTCTATGATCAGGCCTATCAGTCGCACGGACCTGGCAAGAGCTTGCTGCTAATGCTGATCGAGCATTACCAGCAAGCGGGCTATCGTTATTTTGATTTTCTGCGCGGCTGGGAAAGCTACAAACAGGATTGGGCCAACGCGGCCAGCGGCAACCACACCGTCTTTGGCTGTGCGGAGAATGCCGGACTGCGACGAAAACTCATGGTCAATCTGCTGGCTGCGCGGCGCTCGCTACCCTGCTTCAGCCGCTTAGGCTGATCCTGCCACAACGTCAGTCTGGCGCTGCTGTGCCGCCCACATGCGCGCATACACACCGCCCGCCTGCAGTAGCTCAGCGTGGCCGCCGCGTTCGACGATACTGCCGCTATCAAGCACCAGAATCTGATCGGCATCGACAATAGTCGATAATCTGTGTGCGATGACCAGGGCCGTATGATTAGCCGCCAAATTGCGCATCGCCGACAAAATACCCTGCTAGGATTTGCTGTCAAGCGAGGAAGTCGCCTCATCAAAAACGACAATCGGCGGCTGTTTGAGAATGCAGCGCGCGATCGCCACCCGTTGCTTTTCGCCACCGGACAGCTTCAAGCCGCGCTCGCCCACCAAGGTATGCAGACCCTTCGGCAATGCCGAAATAAAAGTGCTGAGCTGGGCCATCTGTACCGCCTCGGCCACTTCCTCATCGCTCGCATCGACCCGTCCGTAACGGATGTTTTCAAGAATGCTGGTGTTGAACAACACGGTATCCTGCGGCACCACACCGATCGCACCGCGCAGGCTATCCTGGCTGACGCCGCTGATGTCAGCGCCGTCGATACGGATAGTGCCGCTGTCGGGCTCATAAAACCGGAACAACAGTTTAAACAGTGTCGATTTGCCTGCACCACTACCGCCGACAATGGCCAGCTTCTGGCCGCTGGCAACGGTAAAACTGATGTCCTTCAGTATTTCCCGGTCGGGATCATAACGAAAACTGACACGATCAAACTCAACAACTCCGGCGCGGACTTCAAGCGCCGGCGCATTATCGGCATCTGCAATTTTAGGCTTCAAATCAAGCAACTTGAACAGCGCTTCGATATTCGCCATCGCCCCTTTCATTTCCCGATATACAAAACCGAGAAAGTTGAGCGGCATAAACACCTGCATCATAAAGGCGTTGATCAGCACAAAATCACCGATAGTCATCGCACCGGCCAGCACCTGCTGGGCAGCCAGTAACATCGCACTACTCATCGCAGCAGCAATAATAAAAGACTGCCCGCCGTTCAGGGCAAACAGCGTCAGGCGGTTCTTGCGCCGCGCCAATTCCCAGCCGGCTAACTCGTTGTCATAGTGCGCCGCTTCCCAGCTTTCGTTGGTGAAGTATTTGACCGTTTCAAAGTTCAGCAGGCTGTCAACCGCGCGTGCACTTGAACGGGACTCTGCCTCATTCGCCTCGCGGACAAAGCGGGTGCGCCACTCAGTGGCCATAAAGGAAAACGCAACATAGAGAAACACCGCGACAAAGACGATGACCGCGAACCAAATCGAGTAGTTCCAACCCAGTAACACGATGACCATACCGATCTCGATAAAGGTCGGCACGATATTGAACACCATAAACCGCAGTAAAAAGCTGATGCCGTTGGTGCCCCGCTCGATATCACGGGACAGACCGCCGGTACGACGGTTGAGGTGAAATTCGATATCGAGACTATGCAGATGCTGAAACGCCCGCAGCCCGATCCGGCGCATCGCCCGCTCGGTGACACGGCCGAACAACGTGTCGCGCAGCTCACCAAATAAGACATTGGAAAACCGGACCACACCGTAGGCAACCACCAGTGCTACCGGCACAATAACCAGCGCCGAAGGATTGGCGGCAGTTATTCCAACCTGGTCATTCAGGCCGTCAACAATGCGTTTAAGTAGAAAGGGTAAGGCAACACTGGCGATCTTGGCTAAGACCAGACACGCCAGTGCCAGAAAAATACGAGCACGAAACTCGAAAAGATAGGGCAGCAGTTGTCGCAGTGCTGCCCAGTTTACATGTTTAAGCTCTACCGAAGCCCCGGTGCCCCGCATGGCGGTAGTTCTCCCGCCAAGCGTGGCGCCGGCTGACTAAATTAATAGTCTTCGAGGTAGTCGTCGTAAGGATCAGCGCCGGATTCTTTAGCAGAGCCCTTAGCTTCTTCCTTCACTTCTTCGGCAGCTTCGATCATGTCATCAGCGGCGTCTTCCAGATCAGCAGCAGCAGCTTCCATCGCCTCTTCAGCATCACCGACCGCTTCCATCGCATCTTCCATGGCGTCATCTTCGTCACCAGAGGTTGCAGCGGCTGCTTCCGCCGCAGCTTCTTCCTCGTCACCGCTGGTATCGGCGCTATAAGTCACAGCCTTGGCCTTGGGACGTACCGGCTCGCGGTAGTTGTTACGACGCTGATACTCTTCCGCCGCAGCTTTGATCCGCGCCTGCGCATCATCGCTGATGGTGTGCAGCTCTACGCGACGGTTCTCAGCACGGCCCTGTGCAGTATCGTTGCCGGCAACCGGAGCGCTTTCGCCGTAACCAGTAGAGAACATACGCTCAGCTGCGATGCCTTTGCCGATCAGGTAGCGACGCACAGAGGCTGCACGACGATCCGACAGGTTCAGGTTGTAGGCATCGCTGCCGTAACTGTCGGTGTGACCCTGCAGCTCAACAACGAAGTTCGGAGAAGATTTCAAGGTGGCGGCTACGCCGTTCAGGATTTGCTCGGCTTCATACGTCAGCGTTGCAGAATCAAACTCGAAGTTTACGCCGCGCAGTACGGTGTTCTGACCAACCGCACAACCGTTGCTCATCACTTCTACGCCGGGCTCTGTGTTCGGGCAGGCATCGTCGCCATTGACTACGCCGTCGCCGTCTGAATCGAGCTCACAACCGTCGGCATTAACGACACGACCGGGGGGAGTACCCGGGCACTTGTCGTTTGCATCGGGCACGCCGTCACCGTCTTCATCCGGCGCCGGTCCGCTGTTGAAGGCGTACTTCAGACCAAAGGCCAATACGTTCGTGGTGTACTCGGTTTCGAGTTCGCCGCGACTGGTATCATACTCAACTTCATCGGCATCCATGTAACGGTAGCCGATATCCAGAATCCAGTTTTTGGCCAGATCAACGTTTACACCCAGACCGACTTGTTTAACAAAGGTATCTTCGTCGAAATCACCTTTCTCGATATTCGCCGCTCCGACGCCGAAGCCGATATAGGGGCGCCACCGCGCGTCGCGGTTGAAGTCGAACCAGAGGTTACCGATCACAGCAGTCGATTTCGCTTCACCGGTAATTACGTCTGGCGGCGCCTGCGAGTCTGAAAACTCTTCGATATCATTTTCAAACTGACGAACCGCCAATTCCAGACGGGTCACGCCGGCGAAGTCATAGCCGAGTACGCCGCCGAAACCCATGTCTTTGTCGTATTGGGAGTGAAAGCTATCGCGATATGCAGGCGTAGCTGGCACCGGAGGGAACGTCATTGAATTGCCCGGATCCGCGGGAACCTGAAGCTTCTCATCGCTACCGCGCAATTCCACGCCGTAGAGATAGCCACCGATATACCAACCATTGTCAGCGTTGTTTTGCGCCGAAGCGGCGCCGGAAAAAAGTGCAATCGCGAAAGTAATGGCGACCGCAAAACTCCTATTTCTCATTGTGTGCTCCCAGAAAACAGACTAATTGTTGAGGGTATTACTTATAACGCTGCGAATACTACCGCGCCTAATGCCGGACAGCCAGCGGAAATTGCATAGAAAACAATGAAATAATGTGCTCTCTGTAAGCCTTGTCGACATTGGCATTAGTGTTATCTAGGTCACAGCTTTCGGCCGCGCGATACGCAAGATGATTGCTATTCCGGCGCCGCCTCATTACTGTGCGCGGGTCCGGCCAGCACAGCGCCGCGACACACCGCTTCACCGCTGCGCCCGTAGCTCAGCTGGATAGAGTAACTGGCTTCGAACCAGTTGGTCGGGAGTTCGAATCTCTCCGGGCGCGCCACCTTATTTCCAGAATTACTGATTGATAAATACTATATTTATCAATCAGCTACAATAACATCTTCATGCAAAATAAAACGTGATCAGGCTACCGGCGCCGCCTGTCCGCCGCGTATCAGCTTGCCGGGCAGTGCACCGGTGGGCACACCCTGCGCCATCACCACCTCGCCGCTGACCAGC
>JBFJYC010000003.1:0-32052 GCA_041622815.1 Spongiibacteraceae bacterium
ACCCATGTGCGCCTGCACGGCGACATTGTCTGGGAGATGGCACTGTTGTTCTCGGAGAGCTGGAGTGCCGCCGGCGGCGATCCGCTGCAGATCGGCGGCTTGTACCCGCGGCGGGCGGCAGGTGCCAAAGCGCTGGTTTTGGACACGCGCCCCGGCCGCGGTCAGGATGAAGTCTTTTCCAGCTTCGCCGCGACAATGGGCGGCGCCCGCCATCAACTGCTGATTACCAACCCTTATTTCGCACCCGGTCGTCGCATTCTGAATATGCTAAAACACAGCGCCAAGCGCGGCGTCGATGTGCGCTTGCTATTGCCCGGGGCTTCGGATTTACCGATCATCCGCAGCGCTTCCCACGGCTACTATCGCGAACTGCTATGCGCCGGCATCCGTATCTTTGAGTATCAGCACGCCGTGCTGCATGCCAAAACGCTGGTCGCCGACGGCACTGTCGCCATTATCGGCTCGACAAATTTCGATTTCAGATCGTTTAATTTTAATGCCGAATGCAATGTGCTGCTTAGCGATACAACGATCGCGCGGCAGATGGAAACTATTTTCAGAGATGATCTGCAGCGAGCACGGGAAATTACGTTGACCGAATGGGCGCAACGCCCGTTCTACAAGCGCTGCATTGCCTGGCTGGCGCGGCGGCTCGCCTTCCTGATGTGACCAACCCGCGAGCGCGCTGCTGTCAGGGGTAGGAATACATCCGGTAATCGCTGACGATCTGCGGCGCCAACTCATACTTTGACTGCAGAAACTCGACCACATCAATCAACTGCGTCACCGTCATCACATCGTTGTAAACCCGCATTCTGGATTGACCATCAACAGCCACGCTCTCGGCAGCGTAACTTTTAGATATACGGTGCGAGGGGTTAATAATTGAAGTGACCAGTTCACCGTAGCTTTTGACGACACCGACTTTCCCACCCAGTACCACGGCTATACCCGTGTCCTCGCGGGGAGGCACCTCCTTACTACCCTTTATGCTGTGACAGGAATCACAGCCGAGCGCATAGAACGTCCGTTCGCCGGCGACCTTATCACCCGGTGGCAGACTGAAGCCGCGGGCCTGACGTGTCTGCGCATCACAAGCAGACAGCAACATCATTACGCAGCAGAGGGCGGCTGTTTTCAAGCGATAAGCGGTCATGGCCCGGTTACAGCTTTTCACGGATGTTTTTATAGCCCGCTTTGATCTCGTCGAGCAGAAGGTCCCACGCGGTATCAATACTGGCACCGGCTTCTTTCGCCGCATCCGCAGCAGCATGCAACTTGACGCCGGCAGCATGGGCTTTGCGATTGAGATCCCGCCATTTGTCTTCCAAATGTTCCCATTCGTCCTTCAGCTCATTTTCTCCGAGCTTCATTTTGACCTGTAACTCGTCGCGTTCCTGCTTCATCTCCGCCAACAAGGCACTAAAACGTGATTCAGCTTCCTTCGCCTCGGGTGCATCTTTTTTTGTAGTCATGTCACCTCTCCCGTCGTTTTTGTACTAGCGCGCATCGATTGTGA
This sequence comes from Spongiibacteraceae bacterium, assembly GCA_041622815.1. Classification (GTDB taxonomy): domain Bacteria; phylum Pseudomonadota; class Gammaproteobacteria; order Pseudomonadales; family Spongiibacteraceae; genus JBFJYC01. Next base: position 1,520 of record JBFJYC010000003.1, read on the forward strand.
GCCCTGCCAACATCACCGGCAGCCGGCCCGCAGGCATCAAACCACCAAAACGCCGGCCATGCCAGACCGTTGCTGTAACTTAGAACACGGGCCGAATTCGATTACCGGCTGCGCTCGACCAGATAATCGACCGATGCTTTCAGCTCGCAATCGGTACAGTCCTTGCACAGACCTCTGGGCGGGTGCCCTTTGTAATCGGAAATCATCCGCGCATATAACGCGTCGTTGCCCTTGGCGATCAGCGGCTTCCAGGCTGCGATATCGCCGATGCGCGGCGTCCCCTTTGCGCCGGAGCTGTGGCACATCGCGCACTTCTGGTTATAGACCTGCTCGCCGCTGCGCGGCTCTGCCGCTGCTGAGGTCATCGCGGTCACGCACAGCGCTGTGAACAGCAGCCACCGTAACGCAAATATTTTCATCACCGGGCAATCTCCTTGCAGATCATCCGCAAATCTTGGCGACAGCCCCTGCGTTTGTCTACGGCGGTTAGTACGCATGCACACGGGGGGTGCGCGGCGCGCCATTGGAAACTGCTACAGATTGGTTTTATATTCCCGCCGGCTGACGCCCGGTGGCGTTAACCGGCGCGTCGCGCGCTTTTACGTTTCCAGCTTGTTAGGCTACGAACATAATATTGCCGGACACTCACCGATTTTTTCCAATAATCCCTCGCGGACTCAGGATATGACCAGAACACCTCTCGCATATAGGCTATTTACAGTGCTCCTAGTCGTATTAATTACCGCTTGTGGCAGCGACGGCAACGATCGCAACAATGACGTTGACGGTGACGGCATTGTAAATAGTGCGGATAACTGCCCCGGCACTAGCAATGCCAACCAGCTGGATGCCGACAATGACGGCGTCGGCGATGCCTGCGAGGCCGATGCTGATGAAGACGGCGTTGTCGACGACAACGACCAGTGTCCGGCGACTGACCCCGGCCTGACCGTCGACACCAACGGATGCGCCGACAACCAGCTCGATAGCGACGGTGACGACATCTCAAATGATGCCGATGCCTGCCCTGCCACACCTGCCGGCCAGACTGTCGACAGCGACGGCTGCCCGATAAGCGGCACGGACTCCGATGGCGACGGCGTCTTTAACGAGAATGATGTTTGCCCCGAATCTGTACTGACCGATAGCAACGGCGCGGCATTTGAGTTCTTTGCCAGCGGCTGCCCGAAGCTGACGCTGAGCCGGAACGGAATTACATACGACGTAGTGCTGCCCTCAGACGTCGATGGTCAGGCAATCGCCTTCACCATCCACGAACCCCGCCGGGTAGACCCGGCAAGCAAATACCCGATCATCGGACAGAGTCACGGCTACTCGCTGACACGCACTTCGGCAAGGGCCCCCGCAGGCGGCACCGGAATCTTCAGCCTGCTGGCGGATAACGGCTATGGCGCTTTTAGTATGGACCAACGCGGACATGGCGATTCCGGCGGACAGATTCGCCTGCTGGATCCTGAGCGTGAAGGCCTGGATATGCTGCAGATTCTGGAGTGGCTAACCGACAATGTCAGCTGGCTGGATTTTGCAGAAGGCGGTCGTGACTACTTACTCGGCGCATTCGGCAGTAGTTATGGCGGCGGTTTTGCGCATACGATTTTCCGCCTTGATCCGCTACAGCGGCTGGATGCGATGGTACCGGATATCACATGGAACGACCTTCGCTACAGTATCAACAGCAACAATGTATTTAAGAGCAAATGGGCACTGCTGCTATCGAGCCTCGCCAACTCAACGCCCGGCGGCCACCATCCGGATGTCGATGACGGCCTGCAGCAAGGGCTTAGTACCGGCGACCTTAACGACACTCAAAAAGCACTGCTCTACCGCTCCAGCCTCGCCTATAACTGCGATGCCACAAATACCGGCGATATTATTGTCGATGCACAGAACAGGCAGATTGATGTCGGCCGCGTGGTCACACCTATCCCCACGCTGTACACGCAGGGCACCAGTGACACACTGTTCGACCTGACCGAGACCTGGCGCAATTTTGATTGCCTATCAACCACAGACCCGTCTGCCGATATTCGTGTGTGGACACAGCCCTTCAGCCACGACGATCTGATCGGGCAGGGCGTCTGTGGCGGCCTATTAACAACGGACGCAACATTGGCTTTTTTCGATCGGCACATCAAAGGGCTTAGTACAGCTCTGAATGACCTGCCGGAGATCTGTTTCAATATAAGCGGCATATCCGTGTCCCGGACAAGAGCCATGGGATTCCCGGTGGGCAACGACGGCGACCCGGGTAGCAGTTTCGATGCGAGCCATAGAGACCCTTTGAGCGGCGCCCTGATCCCGGTGGCCGTGTCTGAGGGCAACGCGACAACGATTAACGTCCCGGTCTATACGGCTACCGCAGACAATGAAGTGTTGGCCGGTATACCGACTATTACGCTGAATCTTCAGCGTGACCAAGTGAGTGCCAACGTCCCGACGGATGGCATTATCTTTATCGGCATATCTATATCGAGAGATAGCGGTGCTACTTATTCCCTGCCCAACCGCACTTCCAGTACCGGCACCGGTCAGGTTACCCCGTTCAGGGACTCTCAAGTCACAGCGGGAGAAACCCGCGAGCTCGTCGGTATAGAAGACATTTTAGACGCCGGCGACATGGTGGCGGTGCAGTACGCAACAAAAGATGCAACTTATCAGAACAGTGGCTCACGCTCTGCCGTCACGCTGACGATCGAAGCAGCTGTCGATTTACCCTTACTCGGGCGGCGCGGCGTGGATGTAACCGCGGTAGGCGCACCGTAAACAGCGTTCAGCGCCCGCAGACGCTGAACTCACCGACCGGCGAACAGACTAACTATTCGCACCTTCGTCGACTCGCAGGACAATTTTCCGTGCTTTTTCACCTTCCTGAAAGATTCCGGCGGTAAAGAAAATGCCGCCCACAACTAGAATGTGCGCACCCCATACGTACTGGAAGTGGAAGATCGACAAGAAGGACAGGGAAAATACCATGCTCCACATCGATGCCAGAATCATCATGTAATAGTGTTGTGACGCCAGATCCATGTGACGCAGCGGGTTGTGGCGGCTGTTCATTACCGCGTTCCAGTTTTCTGTAAATAGCGTTTTCATATCGGCCCCTCCCGGCTCGCTTACAGGGATACTTACGGGGGCTATGGGAGATAAGATCAGCTTAATTGATAGGTATATACCAATATTATTTGTCTTGGCTTTATAAGCTCACCACCGTTCTGCCGAGTGTTTTACGGGCCGCCAGATCTTCCATCCCCTGCGGCACGTCCTCGAAAGCAATGACACTGCCGACAACCGGCGCGATCTTGTTCTGCCCGATCATCTCAACAATGCGGTCGTTTATTTTCCGGCCGGTTTCGGTCGGCACAAAATTCCAGCCCATGCCGTCTTTCATTGCGGTCAGAAACGGTTCTTCGGCATAGAACAACATCACTGAGCAGAGGCTGATATTACTCATCGCCAAGCGGCGCGGCACGTAGAACTTCTCATCGGCGACGGTTTTATTAGAGGAGAAACCCATCGCCACGTAGCGGCCGTTGTAGGCGAGCGATGCGAGGTTCTGTTCGAGAACTTCCTCGCCGACGTTGTCGAATAAAATATCTACGCCCTTGTGATTCGTTTCATCTCTGACAATAGTGACGAAATCTTCGTTACTGTGGTTGATGATGACGTCGGCACCGAGCTGCTTACACAAAGCCAGCTTCTCGTCACTGCCGGCCACCGCGATAACCCGCGCACCGGCCGCTACCGCCAACTGAACCGCCGCCGAGCCGACGCCGCCCGCGGCGCCGTTGACGAGTACCGTCTCACCCGCTTCGACTTTTGCCCGCTCGTAAAGGCCCAGCCACGCCAGATGGAAGGGGAAATACAATGCCGCAGCACCGGGCATGGCGATGGATTCCGGTATCACAAACATCGACTGGGTCGGGCAAATCGAATACTCCGCATAGCCACCATGAGCGCCCGCGGTTATGGCGACCACGCGTTTGCCGGCCCAACTTTCGGCGCCCTTGCCGCAGCGATCGACGACCCCCATGACTTCCATACCCGGAATAGAAGGCAACTCCGGCCGGACAAACATATTGCCCCCGGTCACCCGCTCCATATCTGCCAGATTCAGGGGGATGCCCTGCACTTTGACCCGTACCTCGTTGTCACCCGGCTCCGGTATATCAACGCTGTCCAGTTGCAACGCCTCTGCCGGCCGGCCGTATTGATGGGTACGCCAGGCGCGCATTTTGGTTTTGTGTTCGCTCATTATTATTACCCCTGCAAAATGAATTACCGGCTATAACTTAGCCGGGTTACAACTGAATGTACGCAATATCGGTGGCAGGATACTAGCGCAGTAGCAGCGCGACACCCGACAAACCCGGCGGCAAACAAAAACAGGGGTTTTGACCGTTTAACGAATGGTAAGCGCGGGTGATTGCTGCCAATATTTCACCGCTCAGTGCACTTTAGCATTCATGCTTGCCACAACAATAAGGTTCACTATGAACGATATCCTGGGTTACAAAGACAAAAATATTGTCATCACCGGCGCGGCCTCCGGTATGGGCGCCGCGGCGACGGAGTTGCTGATCGACGCCGGGGCCAATGTCTACGCATTAGATATCGGCGACGTAGGTGCCGCGGTCAAACAAGCATTCAAGGTTGATATCATGGACAAAGCGTCGATCGACACCGCCGTTGCCGCACTGCCCGATACCGTCTTTGCGCTGTTCAATTGCGCGGGGGTACCGCATCCACCGGTCCCGGCTTACAACACTGTGATGATTAATTTTGTCGGATTGCGCTACCTCACCGAAGCGTTGCTGCCGCGCATTGAACAGGGCGGCGGCATCGCGTCGATTGCGTCAACCGCCGGCATGGGTTGGAAGGCTAACCTTGAAAAAGTAGAGTCTTTTCTGTCGCTGGCTAGCTTTGAGGCCGCCTCCGATTGGCTCAAAGCGGACAACGACCTCGGCAATGCCGACCCCTACGGCTTTTCCAAGCAGTGCATCATCGTTTACACCATGAAAATGGCAAAACAGCTGGCCATGTCGCATATCCGCATCAACTGTATCGCGCCCTCACCAACCAAATCCGCGTTTATGGATAACCTGAATGCGGCCGGCATCCCGGAGGACGCGGTAAAACTCTTTTGTCCCTCCAATGGTGACTTTGCCACCGGTGCCGACATGGGCAAAGCGCTGGTCATGCTAAACAGCCAGCTCGCCGGCTTTGTTAGCGGCAACAATCTGCCGGTGGATTTTGGCTACTGCGCAGAAGTGACCATGGGGCAGCGTGACAATCTGCTGAATATCTAGATCGCTTTGTTACTTTGAAGCGAGCCCCGCCTAAGCGTCGCGCCGCCGCGCCGGCCAGATCCGGCGCTACATTCACCGGCACCGCGCGTGACACCATTAGCGACGGCCGCGCGGTAGTAGCGCACCCTTCCGGCATGGTCGCGCTTGTACCCGGGCTCTGGCCCGGTGAAACGGCGGAGATCCGCATCACCGGCAAAAAAGGCCGCGCCGCGCTCGGCGAAGTTAAGGAACTGCTGGAGCCCTCTGCCGATCGCATTCAACCCGAATGTCCTCACCACGGCTTCGCAACAGCAACAGCACAATCCAATGCCGTCCCTTGCGGCGGTTGCCCTTGGCAGTTTGTGCGCTATGACGCCCAGCTAGCGCAGAAACAAAAACGGGTAACGGAATATTTCGACCGCCTCGGCGCCGCAGACGCTGTAAAGCCCATTCAGGCGTCACCGCAGATATACGGCTACCGCAATCGTGCGCAACTGAAATCCGACGGCCGGCGGCTGGGGTTTGTCGCGGAGGGCAGCCGGCAGCTGGCACCGGTGGACGACTGCCTGATACTGTCCGATAAAAACCGGCAAACGCTGCGCTCGCTGCGTGCGCAGCTGCCCAATCCCGCCTGGCGCCCCGCCAAAGCGCAGCAGTGGGTGAAACTGGATATCGACGAATCCGTGTCCGCCGACACACTGCTTGCCGGGCAACGACCGGCGTTTCGTCAGGCTAATAACGCGATCAATCTGCGCATGCAGAAATGGCTGGCACACAAGCTGCAACAATATGATGCACCGCGGGTGCTGGAACTGTTCTGCGGCGACGGCAATTTTACCGGGGTCATCAACGCCGCCGGCGCCGGCCTCACACTGGCGGTAGAAGGTTTCGCGCCGGCGCTTGAGCGGCTGCAGTCACGCGCCCTCAATGGTGTTGATACACTGCATGCGAACCTATTCTCTGAAGGCGTGTTCGAGCGCATCTATCAACAGGAAAAGCAGTTCGATGTACTGGTGCTGGATCCACCGCGGGAAGGGCTTAAGGTTTACGAGGGGCTAGTACCGCGGACCAAGCCATTCAGCGCGATCTATTACATCTCCTGCGACATCGCCACACTGGTGCGGGATGTGGCGCGCTTGCAAAGCGATGGCTACAGCGTGACCGAGGTGCAGCCATTGGACCAGTTTCCCCACACCCCGCATATCGAGTGTCTGGTAGAGATGCAGCTTCACAAATCCCGGGGCAAGCGCCATAGTGCACCGGGCCTGTAATTCAGCGATTTAAAAGGAGAATGACAATGATCGGGTACGTGACCATCGGCACAGCGGACATGGCCAAGGCCAAAGCCTTCTACAGCACTTTACTGGCCGAAATCGGCGCTAAAGAGATTATGGGAATGGATCGCATTGTGTTTTACGGCACTGCCGCGGACCAACCGATGCTCTCGATCTGCATTCCCTACAACGAAGAAGCTCAGCACCCCGGCAACGGCAATATGGTTGCCATCAATCCGGGCTCAAAAGAGATGGTGGATAAAATGCACGCCAAGGCCCTGAGCCTAGGCGCCACCTGTGAAGGCGCGCCCGGCCAGCGCATAGAAGACATGTTTTATGGCGCGTATATCCGCGATGCGGATGGCAACAAAATAGCCTTCTACCAGTTCGGCTAAGCGCGCAGGTGGCGCGATGAAGGCGGGCTGATCGCAGCAACAATGCCGTTCTGACAGTGCATCAATCCGCTGACTGCGATGGTGGCTAGTAACAGCATCATCGCCGGCGGGTGATCACCGTAGATTCCGATGCCGGTACCCAGCACAAACATTGCCAATCCGTATCGTACGTCACGCTGCTTTAGTATCCGCTTCATGGTGTTTCCCCCGGCATTTGCTGCCACTGCGAAGGTGTTAAGTTGCGTTCACTGTATGCCTGCGGGCGAAACCGGGTTGTGACCTGCGTCAAGTTACGGGATAAGCTGTGGCTGTGGATTTCACCTATACAGCAAGGTGAATACCAATAGAAAAAACGGGCAGAATCAGCGTGTTCGGGTGTTTGTGCTGTTGTAGAACTGAATACCGAACATGATCGCGTCTATCTCATAGTCCTCGATTTCGTAAACCTCATACTCCAGCGTCAACTCAATATCCCGGCTGATCTGCGCGAGCAGTCCGACACTGCCATAGGCGTCTATACCCTCATCAAAGCGGGCATCCCAGCGCATCAGCCCGACGCGCCCGCGAATCGCATAGCTCGGGTTCAGCGGCAGGTAGCCGGTGGTACCCACGGTCAATCCACTCACGTTTAAGTCAGCCCGCTCGCCGGCAAGCTCATTGAAGTAGATATAACCGACTTCAAGTGCCGGGAAATCGCCAAACCGGTAACCCACCAGCAGGCGATAGGCGGCGCCTTCATCATCGATGCGGTTGCCGCTGACACTGTTGTCGAACTCCGATTGGCCCACCGCAACATTGGTGTAAACATGCTCAATGTCGGCGGCGACAAACGGCACCGCGACAATCATCACAAGGCATGCGCACAGCTTGCGTCGTAAGCTTTGCATAGACTTTTACCCGCGCAGAGACTGGTGTTTATACGTTATAAAGCGCACTCTACTTGCTCTATTGAATGCGGACAACAGCAGACTTTACGGCGCTGACTAAATGTTTACGCGAGGCAGGTCACATTTTGGCAAAGCAAACGTTGCCGCACAGCCGTAGCCGGCAGAATATGATCCGTAAGTACTGTTGTAAGAGAGAGGTCTCATGAGCTTTTTGGTCATCCCGCTGACTGCGACTTTGGTGTGCAGCGCAATTTTTTTCGGCGTCACTTACCTCGATTCGGTGCCGGCCCGGGACAAGCAACGCTAGCGTCTGATGCCTTTATTGGCAATTTTAACCTAACCAACTCCCGCCTGAGCATTTTTTCGCCGCTGTTTTGCTTTAACACGCTGCGAATACTATAGTCGGCATCGCCCGTAATGCGCCTGAATGCAGCTTAATCCTATGACCGACGAAGACGATCAACTGCTGTTTGTTCCGGAAGTCGATGACCCGGGTGAAACCCCAGAGATAGACCCCTGGCCGGTACTCGTCGTTGATGACGAGCCGGCGGTGCACGACACCACCCGTCTAGCGCTGGCCGATTACCGCTTTGACGGACGCCCGCTACTGCTAGTCAACGCCTATAGCGGCGCGGAAGCCATCAAAAAGCTGGCCGAACGAAGCGATTATGCGGTTGTCCTGCTCGATGTCGTTATGGAAACCGATCACGCCGGTCTCGACGTTGCGCGCCATATTCGCGACGTCCTCAAAAACGAAAACATGCGCATCGTTATGCGTACCGGCCAGCCCGGCGCCAGTACCATGAACGACGTTGTGACCAATTATGGTGTCGATGACTATCGCGAGAAAACCGCACTTCGCGCCGACCAGTTGAAAGGCGTGATAACCACGGCTTTGGCGTCCTATAAACGCCTGAATAGCCTGCAGGACAACAACGACAACCTGCAGCAATTTACCCGTATTGCCTCCCACGACCTGAAGGCACCGCTGCGACAAATCACCGGATTCGCCGAGTTGCTTGAAAAAGAATTGGATAGCGAAAACCCGGACTCAGCACGCATCGGCGAGGCGATGAGTTTCATTATGGCGGGCACCCGCAATATGGCAGTGCTGCTCGATGACCTCATCACCATGGCGGCAACGGGCACTAACGAATCAAAGAACAACGAATTCGACCTGAACGATGCCTTAAAAGCTGCGCTGGAAAACATCAGTCAGGCGATCTCTACCAGTGGCGCCGTTATCAGCTACAAAGACCTACCACGTATGCGGGGCAGCCAACGCTACATGACGCAGTTGTTCCAGAATCTGATCGGCAACGCGATCAAATTTAACAATTCGGTCGCGCCGATTATTAAGATCTTTTTTGAGCAAGGCCCGGTGGAGTCGGTTCTTATAATCTCAGACAACGGCATCGGTTTTTCCGAACAGCAAGCAACGCTGCTATTCGAGCCTTTCTATCGGGGCGAGCCGACACTGCATGTTGAAGGGCACGGGCTTGGACTGGCGATATGTAAAAAGATAGCGGAATTTCACGACGGCCGGATCTGGGCGGAATCCGAGCCCACCGGCGGCGCGCGCTTCTGTCTCTCCCTGTCCAATGCCCGGATTCTGCCTGAGAAATGAATGTCCAGGCGGCCGATCACTTTTTCGTCGCCGCATTTTCAGCCATTGTCGAACAGTCCGGCATCGTTGTCATCGGCATCAACTCCGATGCGAAAATCAGCTTCTGGACGAAATCGGCAGCGCAATGCTTCGGTTATTCTGAAGCGGATATTCTCGGCGCAGATTATTTAAAACTGGTTCCCGGGCCGGAACAGAATAAATTCATTAAAACCCAACGCAAAATCGCCCGCGGCCGCTCGGTGCCCGAAATTGAAATGCGGCACATCGATGCACAGGGCAATATTATTGAAACGACCTTTGGTCTGTTCGCGATGGCGCCCGGCACCGAAACCGTAGCACTGGCGACCGTACTCAACATCACCGAGCGCAAGACCACTGAGCTGGCGCTTCGCGAAAGCAGCGCCCAGATTCAGGCGATTGTTCAAACCGTCCTCGACGGTGTGATTACCATTGATGAAGCCGGCACCATCAATGCGTTCAATCCGGCGGCGGAACAAATATTTCAGTACAAGGCGCATGAGGTCATCGGGCGCAACGTATCCAGTCTGATGCCGGAGCCGGACCACTCGCGGCATGATAGCTATCTTTCTAACCATCTCAAAACCGGCGAGAAGAAAATTATCGGCAAGGGCCGCGAGGTCAAGGGCAAACGCAAAGATGGCTCGATATTCCCGATGGAGCTGGCAGTCAATGCCACCGCTATCGAAGGCAAGGTCGCCTTTGTCGGTGTCGTTAAAGATATTTCTGAGCGCAAAGCAGCTGAGCAGGCGATGCATGAGTTACAAGCGCGAACCGAAGCGGCCAACGCCGAACTCACCGCGACACTCGAAGAATTGCGCACCACGCAGGAGCAACTGGTGCAGTCAGAAAAAATGGCGGCACTGGGGCAGATGGTCGCCGGTGTTGCCCATGAAATTAACACACCGGTTGGCGTCGGTATCACCGCCGCGTCACAGATGGTGTCGGCCGCCCGCGAGATGCAACGCAGTCTGGCCAACGGCCAGCTGAAGCGCTCCGCACTCGATAAATTCCTGAATGTCTCTGTGGAGTCGGCCGATATCGTGCTCCGCAATCTCGAGCGCGCCGCACGCCTGGTCAACAGTTTCAAACAAACCTCCACTGATCAGTCCAACAACGAGCGGCGCAGTTTCGAGATCGGTGCCTATACCCGGGAGGTCCTCGAAAGCCTGTCGCCCCTCGTTAAGCAACATCACGCGCGCGTGGAGTTGATCTGCACAGAGCCGCTGCAAATGCACAGCTACCCCGGCGCGCTTGCGCAGGTACTGAGCAATATGGTGGGCAATGCGATCGACCACGCCTTTCGCGGCCGCAAAAACGGCACTCTGACCGTGCGCATCTGGCGCCACGATGATCAGGCATGGATTCAAATTCAGGACGACGGCAACGGTATCGAGCCCGCGGCGTTGCCGCGACTTTTTGACCCGTTCTACACAACCGCAAGAAATCGTGGCAACACAGGCCTCGGACTGAATATCTCGTACAATCTTGTCACTCAGGTGTTGCTCGGCGAGATTAAGGTGAGCAGCGAGCCGGGCAACGGCACCTGTTTTGATATTCATTTACCACTGAAGGCCTGAGCAGGGGCAGCATATGGCAAATGTACTATGGCTACAGGGCGGCGCTTGCTCCGGCAATACCATGTCTTTTCTCAATGCAGAAGAGCCCAGCGTCTGCGATCTGGTCACTGACTTCGGCATTAATATGTTGTGGCACCCGTCGCTTGGCCAGGAGATCGGCGATCAGGTTAAACAGATTCTGAACGACTGCTGCACCGGCAAAACGCCACTCGATATTTTTGTATTTGAAGGCTCGGTCATCAACGCCCCGAACGGCACCGGTGAATGGAACCGGTTTGCCGGCAAACCCATGGTCGACTGGGTCAACGATCTGGCCGACGCAGCCGGCTATGTCGTGGCGGTGGGCGACTGCGCTGCCTGGGGTGGCATCCCGGCCACCGCACCGAACCCGACAGATTCCGAAGGCCTGCAGTTTCTGAAGCGGGAGCGCGGCGGCGCGCTGGGCGCGGCTTTTCGTTCCGGAAAAGGGCTGCCGGTGATTAATATACCCGGCTGCCCGGCCCATCCCGACTGGATGACGCAGGTTCTGGTAGCGATCGCCACCGGGCGCGCGGGCGATATCGCGCTGGATGAACTGCAACGCCCGAAAACATTCTTTACCAGCTTTACGCAGACCGGCTGTACCCGCAACATGCACTTCACCTATAAGGTGTCGTCCACCGAATTCGGCCAGCGCAAAGGCTGCCTGTTTTATGATCTGGGCTGTCGTGGCCCGATGACCCGCTCGTCCTGCAACCGGATTTTGTGGAACCGGCAGTCGTCCAAAACCCGCGCCGGCATGCCCTGCATAGGCTGTACCGAGCCCGAATTTCCGTTTTACGATCTCGCGCCGGGTACCGTGTTCAAAAGCCAGACCGTGATGGGCCTGCCCCGTGAACTACCCGAAGGTCTCGACAAAACCGGTTATATGAAAATGACCGCCGCCGCCAAACAGGCCGCTCCGCAATGGGCGGAGGAGGATATTTTCCTTGTCTAGTGAAACTGTAACCCTCGACATCTCGCCGGTCGGGCGGGTCGAAGGCGACCTCGATGTGCGGGTCAATATCCGCGACGGTGTGGTGGTCGACGCGTGGACCTCCGCTGAGCTGTTCCGGGGTTTTGAGGTCATTCTCAAGGGTAAGGATCCGCAGGCGGGACTGATCGTGACACCCCGCGCCTGCGGTATTTGCGGCGCCTCACACCTGACCTGTGCGGCCTGGGCACTGGATACTGCATGGCAGACGGAAGTGCCGCGCAACGCAATACTGGCGCGCAACCTGGGTCAGATCGCCGAAAGCCTGCAGAGTTTTGTGCGCCACCACTACGGCCTGTTTCAGATCGACTTCACCAACAAGAACTACAGCAAAAGCCCGTTTTACGATGAAGCGGTGGCACGCTGGGCACCCTACGTCGGCCGCAACTACGAAAAAGGCGTGACGATTTCGGGGCGTCCGGTAGAGATCTACGCGCTGTTCGGCGGTCAGTGGCCGCATTCGAGCTATATGGTGCCGGGCGGTGTGATGTGCGCGCCGACACTCACCGATGTCACCCGTGCCTGGTCAATCCTTGAATACTTCCGCCGCGAGTGGATCGAGCCGATCTGGCTCGGTTGCAGCATGGAACGTTTCGAGCAGGTGAAGAGTTACGATGATTTTATGGCCTGGCTCGATGAAGACCCTGCCCATGCCAATTCGGATCTGGGTATGTACTGGCGCATGGGCGTCGATATCGGGTTGGACAAGTTCGGCGGTGGTATCGACAAGTTTATGACCTGGGGCTATTTGCCCCACGAAGATAAATACCAGAAACCGACCATCGAAGGCCGCGCCGCAGCATTGCGCATGCAAAGCGGTATTTACGACTTTGGCAATGACAGCTTCAGCGCGATCGATCAGAACGATGTGCGGGAAAATACTAGCCGCGCCTGGTACGAGGAAGGCGATGATGAATTTCACCCCTGGCTGCGCAACACCCGCCCCACCGACAGCAACACCCTCGATCACGATGCCATGTATAGCTGGGCGACGGCGGTGCTGAACACCAAACACGGCCGCCTCGAAACCGGCGGCCTCGCACGCGAGCTGCTGGCCGGTAATACCAATGCGCCCGACTGGCAGCACAAGGACCCGCTGGTGCTGGATATGATGAAAAACATGGGCGGGCCGAACTTATTGCTGCGGCACTTTGCACGCATGCACGGCCTGCTGCATGTCTACCGTGAAGGCGAGCACTGCTTGCGCGAATTCCGCCTCGATGAGCCCTGGTATATCAAACCCAAAGAGCAAAACGGTCATGGTTTCGGCGCCACCGAAGCGGCACGCGGCGCACTCGCGCACTGGATAGAAGTGCGCGACGGAAAAATCGAAAACTATCAGATTATCGCGCCGACAACCTGGAATATCGGCCCGCGTGACCAAAACGCCAACCGTGGTCCGATGGAGGAGGCCCTGATCGGCACGCCGATTCAGGATCCGTCCGACCCGGTCGAAGTGGGACAGGTCGCCCGCTCCTTTGATTCCTGCATGGTCTGCACGGTCCACGCCCATGACGACAAAACCGGCAAAGAGCTCGCACGGTTTCAGGTCACATGAGTGCAACGCCGCTAGCGGAAAGCAAGCTCAGCATTATCGGCTGCGGCAACCGCAATCGCAGCGACGACGGCGTTGGTCCGTTTGTTATTGAACAACTTCGCGAGCGCATCGATACGCAACGGCAAGATATCGCGCTATTCGATGCCGGCACAGCGGGCATGGAAGTCATGTTTCAGGCGCGCGGCAGCAGCCGGCTGATTATTATCGACGCCTGCACCGGCAACAACGTACCCGGCTCGCTGTTTAAAGTGCCCGGCGACGAGCTTCAACAGGCGTGGCAACACGAGGCCAACCTGCACAGCTTTCGCTGGCAACACGCGCTATATGCCGGCCATAAAATTTTCGGCGCGGCGTTTCCACGCGATATTGATGTCTATTTGATCGAGGCGAAATCTCTGGCACTGGGTCTGGAGCTCAGCGCCGACGCAGAAACCGGCGCCGGAAAATTAATCGCTATTTTAGAAAATGAAATAAACGCTTTCGGCCGCCCACAACATAAGGTGCAGGTCGCATGAGCGCCGCCATGAACAACGAAATGGCACAGAGCCACTACGATATGGCGCTGCAAATGGCGGCGGACAGCGATGCGCCGGCAGCCGAGAAAGCGGCCATGCTGAGCGATATCGGCAGCGGCATTCAGCGCCGCGCCAACACCCGCGAACAGCTCGACTACGCCATCGCACTGCAACAAGAGGCTTTAACACTGGTCGCCGACAACAGCAGTGATCAGCTGTTATGCGCGCGTATCGCATTGCAACTCGGGTTTACGCGGCAATTGGCCAGTGATGACGTCCGTGATTTGCAAAAGGTCGTGGCAGAACTCGAAGGCGCCTACGACGTGTTGCGCAGCCAGGGCGACAAGGGCGAAGTCACCGAGCTGCATATCAATCTGGGACTGGCCTATCAGTCCTTGGCCGCGCAGGGCCGCGCCGACCCCCGCAAAGCACTCGATGCATATCACGCGGCGCTCAGCGGTATTGATGCCGTACAACAGCCGGCACAGTTTGCGATTGTGCAGAGCAATCTGGCGCTGGTGATGTTGTCGATGTGCAACGGCGGCGATAGTGACGCCATGCGCGAAGCACTGGCGGTGCAGGCTTTTGAAGCCGGCCTGTCCGCCGTCAACGCGCAGGATCACCCCGCAGAGTTCGCCATGCTGCAAAACAACCTCGGCAATGCCTTGCAGCATGCGGCGAGTGGCCACCCGATCGCCAATCGCCTGCGCGCGGTTGAGGCCTACGATGCGGCGATTGCCGTCAGAGAAGAACTGGGCAGCCCCACCGAACTGGCCGGCACGATTGCCAATCGCGCCCACTGTCTGTGCACGATTCCCGATGATCCCGAACAGCCTGCCCGCGGCAACCCGAACAATCTGATAGCGGCACGCTCCGAATATCACCGCGCGCTGATCCTGCTAAGCAACGCCGGCGATGCGGAGAAGTCTTCACTGATCCGCGAGGCGATCGCCGAACTGGATGAAATGCTGACAACTGATCCGGCCGCAGCGGTGACAGACCATGGCTGAAACCCCGGTGATCGACACACTGATTGAGGCGCTGAAAACATCGCGGCAACAGCTGGCGGAGCTCGACGATGACAGCCGACGCATTGCCGAATCAATACTCGCCGCCAATAACGCCTTTCATCGCGAAGCGCTGGCGCAGCTGATTCGCAGTATCAATACCTCGCCGGCAGCAGCAACCGCCCTGCGCGAGGCGGTGCGCGACGCCACTGTCTATGCGCTGCTGCGTCACCATGAGCTGATAAAACCTTCGCAGCAGGAACAGATTGAAAGCGCGCTTGACGAGGTCCGGCCGGCACTGCGCCAACACGGCGGCGATGTCGAGCTGCAGGGCGTGGTCGATAGTACGGTGAGCATCCGCTTTGTCGGCCAGTGCGATGGCTGCAATTCCGCCGGTGTCACCTTCCGGGAAGGCGTTGAGAAAACGCTGCGTCAACGCTGCACCTGGATAACCGAGATCGCCCTTATCGAATCCCCGCCCAGCCCCGCTGCGCCGGAAGAACAGCCGCTGCGCTTTGTCAGTCCCTTTGCCGATAACGGCGTCGGCATCCACAACCCCGGGGCGGTGCAGCAATGATGGCGGGGGCACAGCAGCTTAACCCGCGACTGACGCAGCGCATCGTGCTGCAGGGCACCGTACAGGGCATTGGTATGCGCCCCTGGCTGGCGGCGAATGCCGCCGAGTTGGGTTTGAACGGCCGGACCAACAATAGCGCCGACGGCGTGCACATTGACGTGAGCGGACCCGCTACTGCCATCGATACGCTGCTGGCACGACTGCAAGGCGAGCCACCGGCGGGCGCGCTGATCCGTCACATTGAGCGCTATGATATCGCCGGCAACGACTTTGGCGGTCGTTTTCTGGTTGAGACCGGCACGCCCCAGCAGGCTGCGGATGCCCGCACAGACCTGCGCACGGATACCGCGATCTGCGATGCCTGCCGGCAGGAAATTATTGACCCGGCCAGCCGCCGCTACCGCCACGCACTGAATAACTGCAATAGTTGCGGCCCCCGCGCCGCAATTCAGCACAGTGCGATTTGGGCGCGGCAGCACACCGCCAATGCGCCGTTCCCGCTCTGCAACGAATGCAGTCGCGAGTACCGGGACCCGCTAAATCGCCGCTTTCATAGCGAGGGTATTAACTGCGCGCGCTGTGCGCCGCAGCCACAGCTCGAACGCGTCGATGGCCGCGGTTTCGCGCTGGAAAGCTTTACCAATCTGGATGCGGTGGATGCCGTGGCCAGCTTATTGATGCGCGGCGAAATCGTCGCTATTCAGGGTATTACCGGCTTTCATCTCGCCTGCGACGCCGGCAACGCCGGCGCAGTGACGCGACTCCGTGCGGGCAAGCAGCGGCCGGCGAAGCCGCTGGCAATGATGGCACGGGATATCGATATCATCGGCCAATATGCCGAACTGACGGCAGCCGAAACAAACGCACTGTTATCGCCGGCGGCACCCATCGTACTGTTGCACAAACGTCCGGGATCGATAAAGGCACTGGCCGACACCATCGCACCCGGCCTGAACACGCTCGGATTTATGCTGCCGGCGACCGCACTGCACCAGCTGATATTTATGCGACTGGAAATCCCGGTCGTAATGACCAGCGCCAACTGCAGTGGCGCCCCGCTGTGTACGGATTTGCAGGCGCTCCGCGACGAAGTTAAAGGCCTCGCCGATTGGGTGCTGCACTACCCGCGGGACATTTGCACCCCCGCGGATGACAGCGTGATCAGTATTGGCAAACACGGCGCGCAGATCATGCGCTACGGGCGTGGCTATGTACCGCAAACCATTGCATTACCGACCGGATTTAAACATCGCGGCAGTATCATCGGCAGCGGCGGTCCGTGGAAAAGCAGCGCCTGCATTCTCAGCGACAATGAAGCGGTGCTGTTACCGCAGCTTGGCGAACTCGACGCGCCGGCGATGCGCGACCGCTATCGCGACAATCTGTCCGCTATCGCGCGGCTGCGCAATACCACTGTAAAAACTGTTGTCAGCGACCTGTATCAGGATTGTCCCGCCGCCGCGATAACACAGCAACTATTTAGCAGCGCCAGCGTCGCTAAAGTGCAGCACCACCACGCCCACGCGGCGGCCTGCATGATCGACAATGACATCGCGCCGGATTCCGGTAGGCGTCTGGCGGTGATTTTTGACGGCATGGGCCTCGGCGACAACGGCGAACTCTGGGGCGGCGAATTCCTTTTGGCCGACTACAGCCGCTATACCCGACTCGCCGCACTGCCGGCAGTGGCAATGCCCGGCGGCGCTTTAGCCGCCACGCAGCCGTGGCGCAACACCTGGGCGCAATTATGCGCGGGGCCGGGTTGGCAGGCGGTCGATGATAACTTTGGCGCGCTGCCGGTTATCCAGGCGCTGCGACAACAGCCGCTGAAACAGTTACAGCACGCTGTGGCAGCCGGCACCAATTCGCCGCGAGCGAGCTCCGCCGGCAGATTGTTTGATGCGGTCGCGGCGTTGCTCGGACTTGCGCCACAGGCACTTCAGTATGAGGCGCAGGCGGCGATGCTATTGGAGCAGGCCGCCGCCAAGGGCACAGTCGGTGCGACGAACTGCGCAATAACGCTGCAGCCGGAGGCGGACTTGCTACGCTGGAATCTGACGCCGATGTGGGTGGACTTACTGCAGGGCTTACACAACAAGCAGCCCGTCGCGGATCTGGCACTGGCTTTTCATCGCAGCCTCGCGCAGACGATTGCTGCAACCGCGCAAGCCCTGAGAAACAACAACGCTGCGGACTGGCCCAACTCTGACGTGCTGTTGAGCGGCGGCGTGTTCCAGAACCGCTTGCTGTTAAACCTATGTATCAAAGAATTAAACGGTGCCGGCTTTAAGCCGCTATACCACCGGCGGCTTCCTGCGAATGACGGCGGCCTGCCGGTCGGACAGGTCGCGATCGCTGCGGCGCGTGCGCAGGAGCAGCTCTGATGTGCCTCGGCATACCCGGAAAAATCGTCTCGATCAGCAATCCCCGCCACCGCCTGGGCATTGTCGATGTTGCCGGTGTGCAGCGCGAAATCAATCTGGCCTGCGTCATCGACGCCGAACACAGCATTGAATCCTGCATCGGCGAATGGGTGCTGGTCCATATCGGCTTTGCCATGTCGCGAATCAACGAAGACGAAGCACACAAAACATTGCAGCTACTCAGCGAGCTGGGTGATGTCCAGACCGAACTCGATGCGATGCGCCGCGCGCAAACGGAACTTCACGATGCCGGATAAACAAAGCGAACAGTTGCGCGCGTTCTATCCGCATATGGAGCGCAGCACGGCCGGCGATACCAATCTCGGCGCACTAAAAAATGCCGTGCTGGAAAAATCCACCCGCTCCGCGCTGCTACAGCAGCAGTTTTTCGAACACCACAGCGAAGCGTTGATTGCGATGGCGGCAGCACTGGCCGGCAGCTTCAGTGCCGGCGGGCGTTTACTGTGCATGGGCAACGGCGGCTCCGGCTGTGATGCCGCTCACCTCGCGGTGGAATTTAATCACCCGGTGACTGCCGGCCGGCCGGCGTTGCCAGCGATCAATCTCGTTGCAGATACAGCGATGATTACCGCGGTCGGCAATGATGTCGGCATCGAACATATCTTCCTGCGGCAGGTACTCGCCCACGGCCGCCGCGGTGACGCGCTGTTTGCGATTTCGACCAGTGGCAATTCCGCCAACCTGATGGGCGCACTGCTACAGGCACGTGACATGGGCATCGCGACGTTTGCGCTGTCAGGTGGCAGCGGTGGTGAAATCGCAGCGTGCGGCATCGCCGATCATTGCCTTGTAGTCGATACCGACAGTGTTCATCGAGTGCAGGAAACCCACGTTATTGCCTATCATATCCTCTGGGATCTGGTGCATACCCTAATGTCGGGGAAGCAGCCGTGAGCCGGAGAAAGCCATGAGCGGGTCAGACACCGCCATGAAGTGGGTCGATGAATTCCGCGACCCCGCGCTGGCGCGCCAATTGCTGACACAAATCGCCACACTCGCGAAACCGCTGGCGGCGGCACGCGGCCGGCCCCTGCAAATAATGGAAGTCTGCGGCGGTCATACCCACGCAATATTCCGCTTCGGTTTACACCAGCAGATCACGTCCGACCTCGAATTTGTCCACGGCCCGGGTTGCCCGGTTTGTGTCCTGCCCATGGGGCGTATCGACGACGCCCTCGCCATCGCCGCAAAGCCCGGCGTTATTCTCACAACTTTCGGGGACGTGATGCGGGTACCAGGCTCCGGGGGCAACCTGTTGCAGGCCCGGGCGCGCGGCGCCGATGTGCGCATGGTCTACTCACCACTAGACGCACTGGCGCTGGCACAGGCAAACCCGGATAAAGAAGTCGTGTTCTTTGCCATCGGCTTTGAAACAACGATGCCGGCAACCGCGTTTACGCTGCAACGTGCCCGCGGCGAAGGTATAGCTAATTTTTCGGTGGTCTGTAATCACATCACCATCGCCGCCACGGTGAAAGCGATACTGGACTCACCGGGCACCCGCCTCGACGGCTTTATCGGCCCGGGCCATGTCTGCATGGTCACCGGCACCGGCATCCTGCAATTTATTCCACAGCAATACAGCTTACCGGTGGTGATCTCCGGGTTTGAACCGCTCGATATGCTGCAGTCCTTGCTGATGGTATTGCAGCAAATGCAGCGCGGCATCAGCGCGCTGGAAAACCAATACGCCCGTGTTGTCGCCGATGACGGTAACGCGCAGGCTATCAACGCGATCAGCGATGTGTTTACGCTGCGCGACTTTTTTGAGTGGCGCGGACTCGACTCAATCGATCATTCCGGCGTGCGCCTGAGCGACCACTTCGCCGGCTTTGATGCGGAATTGAAGTTCGAGTTACCCAACCTGTCGATCGCCGACCCCAAATCCTGCCAGTGCGGCGAGGTGCTTAAGGGCGTGATCAAGCCAACCGCCTGTAAAGTTTACGGCAGTGGCTGTACACCACAGACGCCGATGGGGGCGCTGATGGTGTCATCAGAGGGCGCCTGCGCCGCGTATTACAACTACGGTATCGGTCGGCAAGTCACCGAATCGTTAGCCGTGGAGGTCGAATGACGTCCGCATCGCTACCCGCTGAGATCAGCATGTCCCACGGCAGCGGCGGCCGTGATATGGGAACCTTGCTGGACACGCTGATACTGCCTGCGTTCGGCGCGGCCGGCGGCGGCGGCGGCGGTAACGATAGCGCACTGTTGAAAATTGGCGGTTTAGATAGTGACCATGCCCGCCTCGCTTTCACCACCGATGCCTACACAGTGACGCCGCTGCAATTTCCCGGCGGCGACATCGGCACACTGGCGGTCAACGGCACCGTCAACGATCTGGCGGTGGCCGGCGCGACACCGCTGCACCTGTCCTGCGCGCTGATTATTGAAGAGGGCTTTTCAACCCGCTTATTGGCAACCATCATTGATTCGATGGCGCGCGCCGCCAAAGCCGCCGGCGTCAGCATTGTTACCGGCGATACCAAGGTCGTGCCCCGCGGCGCTGCCGACGGTTTATTTATCACGACCAGCGGCATCGGTATTCAACATGGCGAGCAGCCCGGGCCGCATCGCATCAAAGCCGGCGATAAAGTTCTGGTCAGCGGACCGGTCGGCGATCACGGCGCCGCGATTCTCGGTGCCCGCGGTGACCTCCTGCTGGATATACCGGTAGCCAGTGATTGCCGTCCGCTACACACACTCTGCGCCGCGCTCATTGAACAGTGCGCCGAACTCCGCTGTATGCGTGACGCAACCCGCGGCGGCGTTGCTGCTGTCAGCAATGAGTTTGCGGTGACCGCCGGGGTCGGCATCACCCTGTTTGAAAACCATATTCCGGTGCGGACACCGGTGCGCGGCGCCTGCGAAATACTTGGCTTGGAGCCACTATACTTTGCCAATGAAGGCACCCTGATCGCCGTGGTCAGCGCCGCCGACGCCGATATCGCGATCGATACCATGGCGCAGTTTCCCGGCGGTGAATTCGCTGCCGTCATCGGCGACGTAACAGCAATCCGCCCGGGTACGGTTTGTCTCTCCACGCTTTTAGGTAGCCAGCGGGTACTGGAAATGCCGGCCGGTGAGCTACTACCCAGAATTTGTTAAAGGAGCATTCGGGATGAACGCGACAGATGGCAGTCACCTGCACGCGGACTTCAGCGCGCCGGAATACCAGGCGTCGCTCGACAAGATGGTCAGCCACGTTGCCAATATCACGGGGGCGCAGATTATCAATCTTGCCGACGGGTCAGTTTTAACTGCCGGTGAATGCGATGCGATGTTAGCCGCGGGGGCGGCGATCCTGTTCGGGAAACAACCCGCCGACTGCAAGTCCCCGATGCGCTACCTGCCAACAGCAATCAATGAGTTTGTTATCCGGGTAAATGATGAATTCGCGATTTCATGCGGCTCGCCGGGCAACCGGCAGTTCTTTTTTGTTGTGGAAAGCGCCAAGGCAGGTTTGGGCGTTGCGATTAATGCGCTGGAGACTCTGATCGGAGAAGGCCCCGATGCGCTTAAGCGCAAAGGCGGGCACGGCATCATTATCGAACGGGACAAATCCAACCACATCGGCATTCGGGATGAGCACGAGCTAACCGCTGCGACAGCAGACCGGCCGGCATCTGCTGAAGCGGTCAACAACCTGTACGGACTTTCCGAAGATGGCACCGCCGGGGCTGCCCTGCAGCACTTCGTCGACGCGGGCGCGCTGCTAAAACAATATCAGGCAGCGGGCATTGACGGTTCTTACGGATTTTTACGCGTACCTTTTGCGCCTGACCATTTGGTCGTTCTGCAATGCAAAGGGCAGTGCCCGCCATTGGAAATGGAAAAATTACTGCGCCGGTTAAGCAACGATGTGTTGCGTCAAATTATCCATAGCATTCTGGACGATCCGGAGTTCAACTCCGACACCGATCTGCCGGAGAATGACGCCGCGTTCAATAAAATTATCGACGAGTTGCGCGCACTGCCCGAAGACGACCTCAAGAACCGCCTTAGTATCGGCGGCTTTGCCAATCACAGTCTCGGCGAGCGCGGTGAAATGGATGACGGCGCCATGGTGTTGCGTTGCCGGGAGTGCATTTACTTTCTGCCGCACCAGCGCTGGTGCGACCTGCCGGAGCTGCCATTACCGGTTGAAGCAGACTGGTATTGCAAGCTCTGGAAACTTTGAGCCCTTGTTAACGCGCCATGCATGAGCTTTCGATCACCCGCAATATTGTGGCGATTGTTACCGAGAAAGCCGGTCCCCGGCAGGTTCTCAGTATTACACTGGAGATCGGTGCACTAACGGCGATAATGCCCGATGCCATCCGTTTTTGCTTTCCGATGTGCGCCAAAGATACAGTGGCCGAAAGCGCAACGCTG
This sequence comes from Spongiibacteraceae bacterium, assembly GCA_041622815.1. Classification (GTDB taxonomy): domain Bacteria; phylum Pseudomonadota; class Gammaproteobacteria; order Pseudomonadales; family Spongiibacteraceae; genus JBFJYC01. Next base: position 24,094 of record JBFJYC010000003.1, read on the forward strand.
GAGATTGTTCATACCGACGGTAGCGAACTGAAGATTAAAGAAATGGAGATCGACTGATGTGCACAACCTGCGGCTGCGATTCAGGCAGCGAGACCCATATCCACAGCGCCGGTGATCACAACGACGCTCATGGCCACGATCACCATCATGCACATCCGCATTCGACACTGCACCACAGCCACGACCGGCCTTCGGGCGGCAATGTGGTCACGCTCGAACAGGATATTCTGGCGTGGAACGATCACCTTGCCGCGCACAATCGCAGTGACTTCAGCGGCGCGGATATTTTTGCGGTAAATATGCTCAGCTCGCCGGGTTCAGGCAAAACTACCCTGCTCGCGCGCACAATTGCCGACATCGGCAACGACATCAGCTGCAGCGTCGTTGAAGGCGATCAGGCGACACAGAACGATGCGCGCCGTATCCGCGAAGCCGGCGCCCGCGCCGTGCAGGTGAATACCGGCACCGGCTGTCATCTTGAAGCGGATATGCTGGCCCGCGCGCAGCGGGAACTCGCACCGCCACCGGGTTCGGTTTTGTTTATCGAAAACGTCGGCAATCTGGTTTGCCCGGCGCTGTTTGATCTGGGCGAACACAAGCGTGTGGTATTGCTATCGGTTACCGAGGGCGATGACAAACCGGAAAAGTATCCACATATATTCCGCAGCGCGGACCTCGTCTTGTTCACCAAAATCGATTTACACCCGCATGTCAGCTTTGACATTGAGCGGTGCACCGCGCTGATAAAGGCTGAAAACTCTGATGTCGAAACACTTTCGCTGTCGGCTACCACCGGTAACGGCCTGAATGATTGGTACGAATGGCTGCGCAGGCACCGCCAACAGCCGGCCGGCGTCCTTAGTGCCTAGTTAGCACTGCCATCGGACGTGTGCAAAACCCTCAGATTCGCCTTATAGTGGCGACTTGCTACCATTCACATGGCTGGAGTCAGCAACAGGCGGTCAGGCAAACGTAGATTTGCCACCCTGCCGGATCCACTTGCGACATTTTGGATTAAGCATATCAGGGGACATTATGAATCAGCCGCGCACGCCTAAAATGCGTCACGCCACTTCCGAGCTTTATCGTTTCGCTGTCGAATTCGCACAACTACGTAGCGCAGCACCGCTATTGCGCAGGCAACCCCGCGGTGACGGCCACCCGGTAATGACACTGCCGGGATTCGGTGGTGCCGACGGCTCCATGGCCTTAGTGCGCAAATGGACACGGCACTGGGGCTACGATGCGCGCCCCTGGGAACTCGGCCGCAATATTCCGATGGGGTCGGTGAAAAGTATCGAAGACACCATCGCCTTCCGCGATGATATGATCGCGCAGGCCACCGCGCGGGTCGAAACCATCCATCGCGAGACCGGGCGCAAAGTCAGCCTGATCGGCTGGAGCATGGGCGGTATTTACGCCAATGTCATTGCGCAACAAAACCCGGACAAAGTACGCCAGGTCATCACCCTGGGCACACCTTACGGCGATCCGCGCGGCACCGTGGTATTCGGTATTATGCAGCGGCTGAACCGCAACCCACCGGACTCAATTACTACCGAATCACTTAAGCCGTGGATTGATATCCACCGCGATGAACCACGCAATGTCCCCACCACCGTGATTTACAGTAAATCAGACGGCATTGTACACCCCGACATTGCCACACTCGATGACCGCGACCCGAATGTGAACCACGTAAAAGTGCGCAGCAGTCACGTCGGCTTTACCTTTAATGCGCGGGTGCTGTGGGTTATCGCCAAGCATCTGGCGGGCGACGAACAACAGACATTATCTCCCTACGCAGGACTAGCCCTGCAGGGCTGACCTTTCCGGAAACTTTACTGCTATGCCCGCCGCTTCAAACTTTGTCGATCTGATCGGCAACACCCCGCTGGTACGATTACGACAAGTTTCGGAGGCAACCGGCTGCGACATCTACGGTAAGGCCGAGTTTCTGAATCCCGGCGGCTCCGTCAAAGACCGTACCGCGCTGGGCATTATCCGCGCGGCAGAAGCCGCCGGCGATCTCAAGCCCGGCGGCACGATTGTCGAAGGCACCGCCGGCAACACCGGCATCGGTATAACGCTGCTCGCTAACTCACTGGGCTACAAAAGCGTTGTGGTGATGCCGCAAAGCAATAGCCGCGCGAAAATAGAATTGCTGAACCTCTATGGCGCGGACCTGCGACTGGTGGCGCCGGCGGCGTATACCGATCCGAAACACTATATTCATACCGCCGAACGTATCGCTAAAGAACTCGACGGCAGCTGCGAAGGCGGTGCTATCTGGGCGCGGCAGTTTGATAACACCGCCAACCGCGATATCCACTACGCTACTACCGGTGCTGAAATTATCGAGCAGACCGACGGTAAAGTAGACGGCTTTATCTGTGCTGTCGGTACCGGGGGTACGCTGGCGGGTATCGCGACAGCACTGCGCGAACACAACCCGGCGGTAAAAATCGGCCTCGCGGATCCGGTCAGCTCGGCGCTCTACAGCTACTATACAAGCGGCGAACTCAGCAGCGAGGGGCGCTCGGTGACCGAAGGTATCGGCATCAGTTTTGTTACCGGCAATCTGGAAGGCCTCGAAGTCGATATGCCTTTCCGCATTGCCGATGAAGAGGCGCTACCTTATATTTTTGACCTGCTGATCCACGAAGGCATGTGCCTGGGCGGTTCCAGCGCCGTCAATATCGCCGGCGCCGTGCGCATGGCGAAAGAACTCGGGCCGGGCCACACCATTGTCACCATACTGTGCGATTACGGTGACCGTTACCGCGATAAAATATTCAACCCGGTGTATCTGGAACAGATGGACTTGCCGGTACCCGCCTGGCTGGATGTCTAAAACAGCGGCGGACATGCTGCGCGAAATAACACACAACAAAAAGAGAGACCCGTTATGGCTACCGGCACAATTATCACACTAGGGGTTATCGCTGTATTGCTTGTATACGGTATCGCGATTTATAACGCTCTGGTCACGCTCAAACACGCGGTGTCCAAGCACCTCGCCAATATTGACGTACTTCTTAAGCAGCGCCATGACGAGTTGCCCAAGCTGATTGAGACCTGCAAGCAATATATGAAGTTCGAACAGGAAACACTGGAGAAAGTTATTCAGGCGAGAAGTCGTGTCGCGTCGGCGCAATCAGCCGGCGACATCAAGGCGCTGGGCACTGCCGAAGGCGCGCTGCGCAGCGGCCTTGGTCAGATTTTTGCGCTCGCCGAGCAATATCCAGAACTCAAGGCAGACAAATCTTTCGGCCATCTTCAGCAGCGGATTACCGGGCTGGAAAATCAGATCTCTGACCGCCGCGAGGTTTACAACGAGGCGGTCAATAATAATAACGTGCGTATCGAACAGTTTCCGGACGTCATCATCGCGCGGCTGTTCGCCTTCAAAGATTTCGACCTGCTGGAGTTTGACGACGCCGAAATTGTCGACGTCAACGTTAAAGAGCTGTTCAGTTAAAGCCGCGCGATCGTGCCGTGGTGGTTTGGGGCTATCGCCGCACTGATTGCGGCCGGTGTGGGCTACGGCTCGTTTCATGCCTGGCGCAAGGCACGCCTGATCGAAGATGTACCCACCTCAAAAATACGATCTGCGGCTCAGGGCTATGTCGAGCTCGAAGGCATCGCCTGCACTGATCCCGATATACCGCTGAAAGGGCCACTGACCGGCTCGGCCTGTGTCTGGTACGACTACCGCATCGAAGAATACGTACATCAGGGTAAAAACCGCAGCTGGAAGACCATTGAACACCGGCGCAGTCATCACGCCATCATTATCGAAGACAATACCGGCCGCTGTTTTATTCACCCCGACCGGGCGGCGATCAGTACGCGTCACAAACAGATCTGGCGCGGTAGCAGTCGCCGCCCCGATCAGATGCGCGCCATTAAAACCTGGTCAATGGGCCGTTACCGGTATACCGAACAACGCCTGCAGGAAGGTGATCCGGTATACGCGCTCGGTTTTTTTGAAACCCTGCGACCACCCACTGCCGACGAGCTAACTGAACAGAAAGCGAAACAATTGCTCGCCGAGTGGAAGCAGGATTATGACGCGATGGTGCGGCGCTTTGACCGTGACGGTAATGGCGATATCGATGCTGCTGAGTGGGAGCATATCCGCACAACCGCCCGGCGCGAAGCCTACGTGGCGGCCGCCGCTGCCTACGATACAACGCCGGTGCACGTGATGGTCTACCCACCAAGCCGGTCGCAGCCCTTTATTATTGCCAATAAAGACCCGAAGCATCTGGCCCGGAGCTACCGCTGGCAAGCCGCGGTGATGCTGGCGATTGCCGCCGGCGCGAGCGGTTTTCTGCTTTACAACGCCCGCATCTGACGCGCAGTTACAGGGCGGTACTGTCCTCGATTAAACCCAGCAACCACTGGCCCGCTTCGGTGTAGGTCCGCTCGTTGATAAAGGCATGTTGCGTGCCGGTATACATATCCCGGAACGCCCGCTCTAAACGGCTGCCTTCGCGAACAGCTGTAGTACCTGCGGCGAGATGCGCAAACTGCACAATTTCACGGCCGGCTTCGGTGGCAAAGGTCGCCGACAAACGGCTCGCGGCCCGGGCCGCGACCGATAACGGTTTACCCGCCATCACCTCAGCTTCCGCTGCACAATAAGCCTCGACAACACCGGCCCGGGCTGCGCGCCACATCGCCTCATGATGGGCGAGGTCACGCTGAAAGGTGAGTTTATTGCCAAGGGTGGTCGGGTCGCCCATCCGGGTTTTTTCTTTTGCGAGTTGCATAATATCGTCGAGTGCACTGCGCGCGATGCCCAGCGCCCATGCGGCGTGACCGGCACCGGTCAGCGGCATCACGCCAAGGCGGTAAATACGGCCGCCGCGCTGCGGTTCCCGCGAAAACAGCCGGTAGGTCCGCTGCGCCGGCACAAACAGGTCCTGCACATTGTAGTCATAGCTGCCGGTGCCCTTCAGCCCGGTCACGTGCCAGTTATCGGTAAAATTGATTTCAGCGCGGGGAATAACCGCGACCAGCATTTCGGGCAGGTCCGGATACTCCTGCATCATCCGCATAGTGTCGCCGTCCATCGGAATAAAACCCGCCGCGACATATTCTGAATGGCCGGAGCCGCTGCCGAAGTTCCAGGCGCCGCTGACGCGATAACCGCCGTCAACCGCATTACCCATGCCGTTGGGTGCAAACTGCCCGCCCATCGTGACCTTGAAATCGTTGTCGACAAACACTTCCTGAAAGCCTTCGTCATTCAGAAAGGCGGCACCAAACGCCGCTGACGGCAGGTTAGCGATACCGATCCATCCCATGGAACCATCCTGCCGCGCCAACTCCTGCCAGGTATCAATCATCTCCAGCATCGACGGCTCGCTGCCCTTCGCCTGCTTCGGATTGAGCCAGTGCATCAGACCGCTGTCCCACATCGCATCAACTACCATGGGTGTCAGCGTGCGGTTTTGCTCGCAGGCAGCGGCGTTCGCAAGAACAACCGGTTCAATGGATTTGGCGATGGCGACACCGGCTGATTGCTCTGGCATTGGGCTCTGCTCTGAAAATGAAGTAGGCGACAAGTTACATGCTCGTGTAAGTTGTGACGATTGCCAATTGGGACACCAGGACTGCCGGAATTATGGCGTGACCGGAGCCGGCTTCACCCCCCATCGCACTCATACGTATCAGTACGTATCAGTACGTATTTTTATCGGCAGCTGTTGACTAAAACTGCCGCGGCGCGCATTTTGACCGGAATACCAACTTGAGAGCTTACTGAGCTTTCAGCTTAACGCCCAAGTTTGAGGTCCGAACGTGATGAAATCTCCTTTTAGAATCGCTCTATCTGCAGCATTAATGGCAAGCCTCATTACTCCGGCAGCGGCACAACCAAACAGCGCTCCAGCGCCGCTCGACGACAAATTTACCTTCACCCCAAGCAAGGAACAGCCAAACCTGATTGTAGATTCTCCCGGGATCCTTAGGAATGACGCGCTCAACTTCAAAAGCACGCAGCTGAAAGTCATCAGTATTACCAAACCGGAGCACGGCGTTCTGCGGCAGCGCTCCAGTGGCGGCTTTATCTACACCCCGAAGGAAGGCTTCCAGGGCGAGGATCGATTTACTTATAAAGTGCAGGATGGAAAAGGAAACATTTCTACCGGCACCGTTGTGATCGGCGTCGACCCGAAGGCAGTGTACATCGCGAAAAGCGGGCCGGCAGGAACGGGCGGTGCAGGCGGGCTTGGCGGCCTGACCAATCAGCAGATTGGATATGGCGCCGCACTCCTCGGCGGGCTGCTGTTGCTGGGTGGCGGCGGTGGCGGCGGTGGTGGTGGTGGCGGTGGCGCCTCCGGTACGACCGGCACCACAGGCACAACCGGCACAGGTGGCTAATTCTTAGTTACCACAATCAATCATCGACATCAGCGGCTCCTTCGGGGGCCGTTTTCTTTTGCCGGTAAAGCCGTTATGGATTGCTTGGGGGTCAGGATTTAGAAAAGCCATCCATGGCTTTCACCTGTCCTGTTTCATAAAAAAGGCCACCGCACGGGTGGCCTTTTTATAAAATGGTCGGGTATGCAGGATTTGAACCTGCGACCCCCTCGTCCCGAACGAGGTGCGCTACCAGGCTGCGCCAATACCCGAATTCTGTTGCCGCCGGCAGTGGCGGCGGGGGCGCACTATAGCAAATGCGCCTGACCAGCTCTAGCCGCAGTTTTAGCGGCTAGATCGCGCCGGCCATGCGGCCGAACGTCAGCGCCAGCAAGCTGAGGCAGGTCACTATGACCGTCAGTATCCCCAGCAACACCAGCGGCCGGAACGGCTTGCGCTCGGTATCGTTATAACCCTCTTTCAGATACTGGTCGACCCGCTCCTGATCCTCGGGATAAAGTTTGTTGTGCTCGTTCTCCATCAGGCGACCTCAAATTCGGCGGCGGTCGGCATCATCAGCGTGCTGCTGCCGGCGCGGACTGAGATACTCAGACTCGCGGCTTTTGGCAGCAGGCGGGCCATAAAGAATCGTGCGGTGTGAAGTTTGCCGCTGATAAACGGATCACTTTGATCACCTGCCAACGCAGCTTCCGCAATGCGCGCCCACAGATAGGCGTACAAAGTCAGGCCGGTGACGTGCAGGTACTCCAGCGACGCGGAGCCAACGGCAAACACATCGTTGCCCGCACTTTCAAGCAGGTACTTGGTGAGGCTTTCAAGATTATCGACGGCACCCAGCGCCGGGCCGGAAAATTCGCTCATCGCGTCATCGCCGGCGACACCATTGAGATAGGCGCGCATATCTTCGATCAGCATCGCCATAAACTTGCCGCCGTTGGCAGCGACTTTGCGGCCGGCCAGATCCAGCGCCTGAATTCCGTTGGTGCCCTCGTAAATCTGCGTAATGCGCACATCGCGCACCAACTGCTCCATGCCCCATTCACGCACGTAGCCGTGACCGCCGAATACCTGCTGACCCATCACACAGCACTCCAGACCCATATCGGTCAGGAACGCCTTGGCGACCGGCGTCAGCAACGCGACCATCGCCGCGGCGCGGTCTTTGGCATCGCCCTCTCCGAACTTGGAAACATCCAGTTGCTGGCCGACAAACAAACCGAGCGCACGGCCACCTTCGGCAAAGGCCTTCTGGGTCAGCAGCATGCGGCGCACATCCGGGTGCACGATAATCGGATCCGCAGGGCCGTCAGCATTTTTCGGGCCGTCCGGCGAACGACTTTGCAAACGCTCCAAAGCGTAGTCCAGTGACTTTTGGTAAGCGGCAGCGCCACAACCCAGGCCCTGCAAACCGACGCCGAGCCGCTCGTAATTCATCATGGTAAACATACAGGCCAGGCCTTTGTTTAACTCACCGACCAGATAGCCCTCGGCGCCGTCGAAATTCATCACGCAGGTAGCCGACGCGTGAATACCCATCTTGTGCTCAACCGAACCGGCTGATACCGC
>JBFJYC010000004.1:0-31536 GCA_041622815.1 Spongiibacteraceae bacterium
AAATATCTCAGTATTCAATAAAAGCCGGCTAGAGTAGCGGCTCCAGATCTTCGAGGTAAGCCTGAATTTTGGCCAGATTTTCCGGCCCCATTCGCCACAGTAACTTATCGAGATCCGGCGCTGACTCCAGCTGCCGGTCAGCATAGACATACATCGCCCCCGGTCGCTTGAGTTTGACGTTCGCAGGCAGCGGCGCCAAAGACTGACTGCGTGCAATCGCGAGCTCGAGACGACTATGAAAATCGCCGCGCTTACCCAGTTCTGAATAACCCTGCTCAAACAGCGGCTGCCAAGCCCGATAATAAGCCGCCATCCGCTCCGGCTCGACGGCTGTCAGCGTGTCCACCACCTGATCGAGACGCTGATAGTTTTTCGGGTCGAGTTGCCATACTTCTGTGTCACCCACTCTGGATGCGGCAAAACGCTTAACCGGCACTTTCAGTGCGCGGTTTCGCGAGGGAATACTGCCTTCGGCCATCAGGTCGACGGTGACCACCCACTTGCGAATCTGCTCAGACGGCACAAACCAGGCGGCGGCCGCCGCGGTCATATCGGCAACCGCTGCGGTGAAGCGCTGATCGCTGCCATCCAGCGTCTGCGGGGCGGCGACAAGGTCGGCGGAATAGTCAGTAGCCGGGGCTTCCGCCATAGCCTCCGTATCCGCGCTGCCATCGTCCGCGTCGGTATCGGCATCGGGCTGCAGGCGACTTTCAACAGGCGGTGGCGGCGGCAAGGCCTTGGCAGCTGCCGGCTCTTCGCCGTCACTGCTGCTCCAATACCAAATGCCGGCGCCAAGCGCCAACGCCAGCACCGTGGCAATTATATATTTGATCATAAGACTACTCCCTGAGAGATCGCCGGAGCATCTTAACAGGGAATCCGTAGGGGGGAAGCCGTGCGTGAGAACATCTGCACGGCGTTCTTCAAATGCGGCGGTTTAGTGCGCTAAAGCTCCAACTCGTGTTCTGCTAAGCCGAGTTCCTCGCAAAGCCTGCGACGCTCCAACCGCTCTTCGATTTTCCGGCGCATGTCGCAGTTGCTGACCTTGGCGACCAGGCTTTCCGCGTCGGCCTGTTCAGCGAAGTCACCGTCATCGAGGAAATCCATCGTCATGTCGGTATCGTCCATTGTCGTATCATTTGTCGCTATCATCGTCGCCACTCCCGTCATCTGAATCCACTACGTTCAAAGGTGCAGCAAAGGGCCCGCCGGCCTCGCTGATAATTCGCTTTTTAGTCGAATATCGCGGCTTTGTCTAAATCATTTTTCGGTATTTTTAAACAAAGAATCGCAGCCCTAAAACCGCTTTAAGACCGTATTTTTGTGCCGGCCAAGCGCGGTTCACCGGTTTTGCGTAGCGCCGCCTCCCCCGCACGCCCGAAACCCTCAATTACGCGACGATAGTGCAGTCCGCAGTTTTTGCGATCCGCCGGCCAAATATGTGAACTGGTCCGCAAATCAGCCAGCCTTTGCTTAACAGCGACGTTCGGGCACCTATACTTAAGACACCAAGATAACGACAAACCGTTAGCGCAGGCCGAGCCTCTTATGACTATCGCAGCCCCTCACCGAATTCACGGCACCCGCGTCTTGCTGGTATCAGACAACGCCGAATTGAGTAAACGCCTGGAAACACTGTTGCTCGAACACCAGTTCAGCGTCGATGTTGAAACCGGAACCGAGCCGGCATTGGCCCGTCTGGAGGAGCGCCGCTACGAATTGTTGTGGTTGGACATGGCGGAGGCTTTAAAATCCGATTTCGAAATTCTCAAAACCATCAGTGCCCGCAGCCTGCGCACCGTCGCTCTGATTGCAGACCGTGGCGCCAGCGATGAACTCGCGGTAAACACTGCACTCGCACACGGCGCGCAGGACATTCTGCTGGCCAGCGATTCTGACCTGGAGTTTTATCAGGCCAGTGAGAATGCGATGAACATCATTCGCAGTAAGCAAAAGCAAAAGCCAGAAGACATGTCGACTGACGACATGCGCGAATTCTTTATGGATCACGCCAAAGACATGATCTTCACTCTCGATAGTGAAGGTTGCTTTGTCTATCTCAACCCGAAAGCATCGGAGGTACTCGGGTACAGCACCGCGGAACTGAGCGGCCAGCCGTTCAATAAAATTGTGCACCCCCGCGATACCGGCAAGGTCAGTACCGCGATGCAGTTGCTCTCCGCAAATAAAACTTCCCACGACCTGCAACTCAACCTGTTACCCAGCCAAAACGACAGTCGCAGCGAGAAGCTGTTTTTTGATATTGCAATCAGGCGCTGTCAGGGGCCCATCCCGATGCTGGCGGGAATTCCCGGCGACCATGCCTTTTTTGCTTCAGCGCGTGATGCAACCGAAAAGCACCGCGCCCATGAGCAGGCGATAGAGCAGGCGTTCTGCGACCCCGTTACCCGCCTGCCGAACCGTTCGCTATTCATTAATCGCCTGCAGCGGGATCTGGCGCTGGCTAAACGTGATCAAAACAAGCTGGCGGTGCTATTTCTCGATCTCAACGGTTTCAAAAAAGTAAACGACAAACACAGCCCCGACACCGGTAACGCGCTACTGGCCGCCATCGCCAAACGCCTGCAGGCAACATTGCGCACCACCGATACGCTGGCCCGTTTCGGCGGCGACGAGTTCACCGTCATTCTCAACGATATTCAGTCCCCAGAGCGCGCCAATGTCGTCGCGGAGAAACTCCTGATTGCACTGAAACGCCCGTTTCAGATCGATGGTCTGTCGCTGCGTGTCGGTGCCAGTATCGGCTACGCTGTGTATCCGGATACCGCGGGTGACGCGCAACAGCTAATCGATCAGGCCGACGAGGCGATGTACATCGCCAAGGGTGATCTCAGCAAGGACATTGCCGCCTATACCGAAGACCGGGGCCGCAGCGAAGAATCATTGCCCGGTCACCGGGAACTACTCGAATTTATTGAATCCGGTGCGTTCAGCCTGCGCTATAGCCCCGTGGTCGGCGTTAAAAAACGCCTGATTCATAGCATTGAAGCGAAGATGCGTTTCCATCACGCAAGCCTGGCCGGATTAAAACCGCCGCAGTTTGATCAGCTGATCAATTCCCACAAGCTCGGCGGCGAATGGTTTCTGGCAACGCTGCAAAAAGTGGCTGGTGAAATTACCGATATCGCCGCCGCGATCAAAGCCGGGGGGCTACGTCTGGCGTTGGAGGCGCCGGCCAGTATGCTGCAACAGAACGACTTCGCCGAACGCGTTCTCGACTGCCTCGCCCAACATGATATCAGCGGCGATCTTCTGGAAATCATCGTTCCCGAAATCGCGCTGGAAGGCGAGCGCAAAGCCATCAAAGCGCAGTTCAAGGCACTGGGTGACGCCGGCATCTCGCTGAGTATCCGCAACTTCGGCAGCGGCAATGCATCGATTTACAATCTGGCGCATATGAATATTGCGGGACTGCGCCTGTCCCGGCAGCTGACCACCCATAGCAAACCGAATGCACCGGACCTGACGGTGGCGCGGGCTATCGCGGCGATTACCGCTACCCTGAATATTGAACTGATCGCCGAGGATATCGAGACATTGCAGCAATTGCGCTGCGCGGCCGAGCTGGACTGCTCAGGCGCTCAGGGCATTATTCTGAGCAACGACCTCAACATCAATGAATTGACGGCACGCCTGCACAGTCAGGTACGCTCCAAAGGCCGCCCGCTGAAGGTGTTACAGGGCAGCACCCCGGAAAGTATTACTGAAACGGGTGTTTGAGCACGATGGTTTCAACGCGGTCGGGGCCGGTTGAAATAATATCGATGGGCACCCCGACAACTTCTTCAATACGCGCAATATAACGACGTGCATTTTCCGGCAGTCCGTCCAGGGTTTTCACGCCCAGCGTCGACTGCTGCCAACCCGGCATCTCCTCATACACCGGACGGGACCGCGCGTAGTCTTCCGCATCCAATGCCGCGCCCATGATCTTGCCGTCATCATTGGTATAGGCGGTACAGATCTGAATGGTATCGAGACCGTCCAGCACATCGAGCTTGGTCAGGCATAGTCCCGAGACACTGTTGATTTGTACCATCCGGCGCAGCGCTACCGCATCAAACCAGCCACAGCGGCGGGCACGGCCGGTAGTCGCACCAAACTCATGCCCCTTGCGGGCCAGATGCTCGCCGACGTTGTCAAACAGCTCGGTCGGAAAAGGCCCGGCACCGACCCGGGTGGTATACGCCTTGGTGATACCCAGCACGTAATCAAAATACAGCGGCCCGACACCACTGCCGGACGCCGCGGCACCGGCGGTGGTATTCGACGATGTGACAAAGGGGTAAGTGCCATGGTCGACATCGAGCAGTGCACCCTGCGCACCTTCGAACAAAATATTCTGCTGCCGGTTGCGGTATTCGTGCAGCATTCCGGTCACATCACTGATCATCGGCGCAAGCTGCTCCGCCATCTGCAGGCAGTCATCTAACATCTGCTGGTAGTCGCAGGGTTCAGCCTGATAAAAACCGGTGAGCATAAAATTGTGATACTCGGTCACTTCTTTGAGCTTGCGTGCAAACCTCTCCGGGTGCAGCAGATCGCCGAGGCGCAGACTGCGACGCGCGACTTTGTCTTCATACGCCGGCCCGATACCACGGCCGGTGGTACCGATTTTAGCCTCGCCCTTGGCGCGCTCCCGGGCCTGATCGACCGCCACATGCAGCGGCAGAATCAACGGGCATGCCGGGCTTAATCGCAGCCGGTCGCGGACCGGCACATTGTTGTCTTCCAGTTCGCCGATCTCTTTGAGCAGCGCTTCCGGCGACACCACCACGCCGTTGCCGATCAGACAGGTCACGCCGTCACGTAAAATGCCCGACGGGATCAGGTGTAAAACCGTTTTTTCACCACCGATCACCAATGTATGGCCGGCATTGTGGCCGCCCTGAAAACGGGCGACCGCCGCTACCTGTTCAGTGAGCAGATCGACAATTTTACCCTTGCCCTCGTCGCCCCACTGGGTACCGAGCACGATTACGTTTTTACTCAAGACAATACTTCCGTCAAAAATGAATAGAAAATCAACCTTCCAGCTGCCAACTGCCTTTGCCGCCGGTAATCCGGCGGCCGGTTACTGCCCCGGCGGAGTCCGGTTGCTGCACCACGACCTCGCCCTTCGCCCGCAACTGCTGAACCAACTGCCACAGTGCCGGATCGTTATCCGCCGGTGCCGAAATGATGTCCGCCGGACTTGTCGCCCGCCCCGCCACTGACAACAATGCTTTCAGATCAACACTAAAACCCGTCGCCGGTCGCGCCCGCCCGAAGGCAGCGCCGATATCGTTATACCTGCCACCTTGGGCAAGCGCGTCATTGCAATCGGGCACCAGTGCCGAAAACACCAGTCCGGTGTGGTAGTGCCAACCGCGGAACTCGCCGAGATCGTAGAAAAAATCCACGCCCGGGTAACGCTGCGCGATGGTCGCGGTGAGCTGTTCAATCTCTGTAATCGCCTGTAGTGCCGGCGGCAGGTCAGCGAACAAGGAGCGGCCGGTTGCCAGCACATCGGCACCGCCGTTCAGATCAACCAATGCTTCAAGCTGCGCAGCGCTGCGCGGCGACACATCCAAGGCCGCAATAAATTCCTGCACCGGGGGCAAAGATTTGCCGGCCAGCAGCTCAATCAGCGCGTTCTGTTGCGCGGCGCTCAAGCCTGCCGCTTCGGTCACTGCGGCGAATACGCCGACATGCCCGGTATCCAGTGTCACCGTGTGCTGGCCCACCACGGCCAGCGTTTCCAGCATCAGTGACACAATTTCGATATCGCTGTGGGTGCTGTCATCGCCATACAATTCGGCGCCGACCTGAATCGGCGAGCGCGACGCCATCGGCGATTTCGGGCGGGTATGCAGTGTGCTGCCGGCGTAACACAGCCTGACCACACCTTCGCGCTGCAGGCTGTGGGCGTCGATGCGCGCTGCCTGTGGCGTGATATCCGCGCGGATCCCCATCAGGCGACCGCTGAGCTGGTCGGTGATGCGGAAAGTTTGCAGATCAATATCAGCGCCAAGGCCGACCAACAGCGACTCGGTGAATTCCACCAGCGGCGGGATCACCAGCTCATAGCCCCAGCGCCCGTAAAGGTCGAGTAACTGACGCCGTATCGCTTCGATCTGCCCGGCCTGCTCGGGCAATAACTCGCCGATTCCGTCGGGCAGCAGCCAGCGATCAACCTGAGTCATGAGTCCAATTCTCTGTCAGCGTAAAAAGGAGAGTAGCGCGAGGCCGGACAGCATGCTGATCAGCCCGACAATCCGCAGCTGGGCATTTCCCAACGCTGCCGCCTGCGCCACGATGTCACGCCACAGACGCGGGTATAAAAAAGGCAGAATGCCCTCGATGATAAACACCAGACTGAGGGCGACACCAAGCTCGATCCACATTCAGTCATACCCCGCGGTCCGTGAACAGCGGCTACTTAGTCTGTTTCTGGAGATACTGGAAAAACTCACTATCCGTATCAAGTACCATCAAATCACTACCGCCGTTAAAGGACTCCCGGTAAGCGGTAAGACTGCGGACAAAGGTATAAAAGCCACGATCTCGGTTATACGCATTGGCGTAAATCGATGCCGCCCGCGCATCGCCCTCACCGCGAATCTGTTCCGATTCACGGTAGGCGTTGGCCGAGATCACGGTGCGTTCGCGATCCGCAGAGGCACGAATCTTTTCCGCCTCCTCGCGACCGGTCGAGCGGTAACCGCGGGCTTCGCGCTCACGCTCGGATTTCATACGGTCAAATACTGACTGGCTGACCCGCTCGGGCAGATCGATTCGCTTGACACGGATATCGACCAAACGGATACCGAATTCCGCCCGTGTAATCACGTTCAGATTTTTAGTCAGTTCCACCATCAATAAGTCGCGCTCACCGGAGATGACTTCGTGCACGGTGCGCTCACCAAACTGGTTACGCAGGCCGGTGCTGATGCGCTGCACCAGAAGCGACTGTGCGCGGGACGGATCACCGGAAGTTGCGGTGTAGTATTTCGCGGTATCTTCAACCCGCCATTTGGCGTAGAAATCCACATCCAGCGGCTTCTTTTCCTGGGTCAAAAAGCGTTCGGTCGCAGAGTCCAGCGTCAGAATACGTCCGTCAAATTTACGCACGTTGTTCATCAGCGGCACTTTAAAATGCAGACCCGGCTTGATATCAGCGCGGACCAACTCACCAAATTGCAGCAATACCGCACGCTCGGTTTCCTTGACGATAAACAGTGAATTAAACACACCGATAAGTGCTGCCAATACAATAATTAATACGCCCGTACGCATGATTAACGGCCCTCCCGGCGTGTTGTGCTACGGCTATCGCGACGCAGCTGCTCAACCACACGGTTGGTCAGCTCCCTGATATCAATTTCGCTTTCGCCCTGCGCGCCCTGACGCGGCGCTTCATTGATAGCCTGAGTGAGGCGATCCAACGGCAGGTACATCATATTGTTACCGCCTTTGACGTCGACCAGCACTTTGTTGACGCCGCCATAGACATCCTGCATCGCCTCCAGATACAAACGCTGGCGGGTCACTTCCGGCGCCTTGCTGTACTCGGTTAAAAGTTTCATAAAGCGGTCGGCTTCACCTTCGGCCTTGGCCACAATTTGTGCGCGGTAGGCACTGGCTTCTTCGATCTGCCGTTGCGCCGCACCGCGGGCCTCGGGAATGATGCCATTAGCATAGGCTTCGGCTTCGTTTTTCAGACGTTCGCGGTCTTCTTTGGCGCGGGTTACATCATCAAACGCATCCTGAACCTGAGCCGGCGGATAGGCGTTGTTGATATTGACCTTGGCGACCAGAATGCCGGTGCTGTATGCATCCAGGTATTGCTGCAAGCGAACCTGCACATCAATCGCTATCTGCTCACGACCCTCGGTAATAACCTGATCCATCTTTGTGCTGCCGACCACGTGACGCAGCGAACTCTCCAACGCGTGCTCTAGGCTGCGCTCAGGCTGATCGACCTCCAGCAAAAATTTCGCCGGATCACTAACCGTATATTGCACCGACATCTGCACACCGACGATATTTTCATCCTCGGTCAGCATTTCAGCGCCGTGCTCGGCCTGACGTACCTTGGTTGTATTAATCGAGGTTACAGAGTCAATCAACGGCGGATTCCAATGCAGGCCCGGTTGCTTAATCGACTCGAATACGCCGAAACGCAATACCACAGCGCGCTCCTGCTGGTCGACCTGATAGAAGCCGAAAGCGCCCCAGGCCAACACCAGCAATACCGCGACGGCACCGAATGCCGCAAGGCTGAGCCCACTGCCGGTACCACCGCCCTTGCCGCCGCCGGAAAAAATTTGTCCGAGACGTTCCTGTAGTTTGCGCAGCGCTTCGTCAAGATCCGGCGGGCCCTGGTTATTACCACCGCCCCACGGATCATTGTCTTTGCCACCACCCGGTTCATTCCAGGCCATTAAACTCTCCCACTTAGTCTGTTTAGTTAGTATTCGTTCAGCGCCCGCATCCGCGCAGCGCACCAAAGCCAACCGGATGCCAAAAGGTATCGCGGCTGACTGCTATCAATATTCAGAAATTTTACCCGGACTGGTCGTCGTCCCCGGAGGGCCCGTTCAGCAACAGCGCCGGATTTTAGCAACCCCTACAGCAAATACCTACACCCAATAGGGCCAGTAATCGCTTTTCTGCCGCCGGCAGCGGTATTAGCCGAGTCCGGCACGGCGCATTTCGCGCACAAAATCGGCGCGCGGCAGGCGCAGCGTTAATTCGGCGCTGCCATCGTCATTGAATTGTTCATCGGTAACCGCAGACAAGGCATAAAACCTCGACCGCAAACCACCCTGTTCCGGCGATAAGCGGATATGCTTCTCGATAAGATCGGTGGCCAACAATTCCGACAGCGCGCTGCCCAGCAAATCGAGCCCCTCACCGCTGAGCGCCGATAACCACACGCGGGTAATTTTGCCGGTGTCATCGCGGTCGATCCGCGGGGCCATGCCCGTTAAATCAACTTTGTTATAAACCTCCAGCACCGGCGTACTGTCAGCGCCGATGTCGCGCAGTACGTCGTAAACCTGCTTGCGCTGCTCGCTGCGCTCGTCGCTGGCGCAGTCGATGACATGCACCAATAAATCCGCTTCGATCGCCTCTTCCAGCGTCGCGCGGAAGGACTCGACCAGTTTATGGGGCAGATGACGGATAAATCCGACCGTATCGGCAAAGATTGCCGGGCCGATATCAGCGAGCTCGACCCGGCGCAGGGTCGGGTCCAGAGTTGCAAACAGCTGATCGGCGGCGTAGGCATCGGCACCGGTAAAGCGGTTGAACAGGGTCGACTTGCCGGCGTTGGTATAGCCCACCAGCGACACTGACGGCAACTCCGCGCGGGTGCGCGCCCGTCGCGACAGCGCCCGGTGACGACGCACTTTATCAAGCCGTGCATGCAGGCTTTTTATCCGGTCGCGCACCATGCGGCGGTCGCTTTCGAGCTGGGTTTCGCCCGGCCCGCGCATACCGATACCGCCTTTCTGGCGCTCAAGATGGGTCCAGCCGCGGATCAGGCGGCTGCTGAGGTGTTCGAGCTGGGCCAGTTCTACCTGCAACTTGCCTTCGTGAGTCCGGGCGCGCAGCGCGAAAATATCCAGAATCAAACCGGTACGGTCGAGCACCCGGCACTTCAGCACCGCCTCGAGATTGCGCTCCTGACCGGGGCTGAGGGCATGATTGAACAGCACCAGATCGGCGCAATGCTCTTCCACCGCGGCGGCGATCTCATCGAGCTTACCCTTACCGATAAAGTAACGTGGCTGCGGCTGCCGGCGCTGCCCGCGAATAAAACACACAGGGTCGCCACCGGCCGATGTCACCAGTTGTACGAATTCTTCAGGGTCTTCGCGTTCGAGTTCGTTGCCGAAATCAACGTGCACGAGGACGGCTTTTTCGCCGCCCCCGGGCCGCTCAAACAGCAAGTATTAACGCCGGATCAGAAAAGATCAGGACGCCTCGTCTTCGCCGTCTTCACCTTCGGGCGGGTTCTGCATCGGCAGACGCACCGGCCGCGACGGCACGACAGTAGAGATTGCATGCTTATAAACCATCTGGCTGACGGTATTTTTCAGCAGAACCACGAACTGATCGAATGATTCGATCTGGCCCTGCAGTTTGATGCCATTGACCAGATAGATTGATACCGGAACACGCTCTTTGCGCAACACATTCAGGTAGGGGTCTTGTAACGTATGCCCTTTCGACATAGTTCGGTTCTCCGTTGAGGGGTCAAATCGACCGTAAATGAATGTCCGCTACTACTCGGTAGGTAATACGTCTGAAACCACTATTCAAACCAGCCACACCGAAAAATGCGGACAACAAGCGGCCCTAATTATACCGGATGCGGTCCCCTAGGGTTATCGAAATAATTCGCCATACCGCCACACGCCTGTAAGACAACTCGCAAAGCCTCCGGTTCCGTGCCGATCGTGTGCGCCGCCGGCTGCCAGCCCCGCAGCCAGGTCAACTGCCTTTTCGCCAGCTGGCGGGTGGCGGCCAGCGCCTCCTGACGCATCGTTGCGGCATCCGTATTGCCCTGCAGGTGGCGCCAAACCTGACGATAACCGACTGCGCGGATCGCCGGCAGCGCCTCGCTGAGGTCGCCGCGCGCCCGTAAACCGCGCACCTCCTCAACCAGCCCGGCGGCCAGCATGGCATCGAAACGCTGTTCGATTCGCGCATGCAGATGCGGCCTTTCCAGCCCCTTTATGGCTATTTGCGTCACATTATAGGGCAGTGCAGTCGCCTGTTGCTGCGCCTGCCACTGGCTCAGCGGCACCCCGGTGCTGAGGTAGACCTCCAACGCACGGCAAATACGCTGCGAATGATTCGGATGCAGCCGCGCCGCGGTTGCCGGATCGCAACGGCATAACTCTTCGTGGAGTGCCGGCCAGCCGGATAAGGCCGCGCGCCGCTCCAGATCACTGCGAATGGCCGGGTCCACCGCGGGTACCTCCGCCAGACCGTCGAGCAGACTGCGGAAATACAGCATCGTGCCGCCGACCAGCAACGGAATCCGCCCCGCCGCGCTGATCGCGGCCATTTCCCTGAGCGCATCGCGGCGGAATTCGGCGACACTGTAGGGCTCTGCCGGATCGCGGATATCAATCAGGCGGTGCGGATGGGCTGCCAGCTCCGCTGCATCCGGCTTGGCACTGCCGATATCGAGACCGCGATATACCTGCGTCGAATCGACACTGACAATGTCGCAGGGCAAATGCGACCGCAATGCCATCGCCAGTCCGGTCTTGCCGCTGGCGGTCGGACCCATTAAAAAAATCGCCGGCGGCTTGTCCACTGCGGCACGCGGCTCAGCGGCCACGTAAAAACCATTTATCCAGTTCCGGCAAGCTGATCTGTACCCAGGTCGGACGGCCGTGATTGCACTGACCACTGCGCTCGGTGGCTTCCATATCGCGCAGCAGGCTATTCATTTCCGGTACGGTCAAACGGCGGTTGGCGCGCACCGAGCCGTGGCAGGCCATGGTCGACATCAGATCATCGAGGTGATCGCTGACACGGGTGCTGCCGCCAAACTCGAGCAAATCCGCCAGCACGTCGCGCACCAACTGCTCCAGGTTCGCGTGCGCGAGCAGCGCCGGCACTTCGCGCAGCACCAGCAATTCTTCACCGGCCCGGTCCAGCCCCAGCCCCAGCTGTTGCAGCAACCCGATGTGCGACTCGCAGCAATTCGCCTCGCGCTCGGCAACCGCAATCGACTGCGGCACCAACAATGGCTGGCGGCGGACATCGCCGCTTTGCTGCGCGGCCTTCATCCGCTCCAGAGTGATGCGCTCATGTGCGGCGTGCATATCGACCAGCACCATGCCGCCGGCATTCTCGGCGAGAATATAAATGCCCTTGAGTTGCGCCAGCGCATAGCCGAGCGGCGGAATTTCCGCATCCCCGGTATCCGCTGCTTGCTGCAACGCGGTATAGGCAGCTACCTGCTCCGCCACAGCGCCCGGCCGGATTCCGCCGCCAGCGCCGGTGCTCGGCAGGGAGGGCTGCCACACCGGTGTCTGCTGCAAAGGCTGCGCAGTGCCGGCGGCTGCACTGCCGCCACTAAACGCAAACGCCTCCGGTGCCGCAGTAGCCGCGCTATTGCCACCGCTTTCCGGACGCACATCTGCCAGCGCCTGATGCAGGCTGCGAAACAGAAAGTCATGCACACTGCGGCCTTCGCGGAAACGCACTTCGTGTTTGGTCGGGTGCACATTGACATCAACCAGCGCCGGGTCGATTTCCAGATACAGCACATAGGCGGGATGGCGACCGTGAAACAGCACGTCGCGGTAGGCCTGACGAACCGCGTGGGTCACCAGACGGTCGCGGATACAACGGCCGTTGACAAAGAAATACTGCAGGTCTGCCTGACTGCGGGAAAAAGTGGGCAGCGCCACCCAGCCATGTAACTGCAACGGTCCCGCCTGTGCATCCACCGCCAAGGCATGTTCCATAAACGCCGGTCCGCAAACCCGTGCTAGGCGCTTCTCCTGCTCTGCCTGGGTCTGCGCCACAGGCAGCTGTAAAGTTGCGCGTTGATTGTGCCGCAGCGTAAAACCAACATTAAAACGGCTCAGCGCAATCCGTTTAACCGCATCTTCGATATGCCCGAATTCGGTTTGTTCCTTGCGCAGAAACTTGCGCCGGGCCGGCGTGTTAAAAAACAGGTCGCGCACTTCAACCGTGGTACCGCGGGGATGACTCGCCGGCTTCACCTCGGCGCTCTGATCGCGACCCTCGCAGCTGACCTGCCAGGCGTGCGCCGCATCTGCAACCGCCGACGTCAGCTGCAGCCTCGACACCGAGGCGATGCTCGCCAGCGCTTCGCCGCGAAACCCGAGACTGGCAACGCGCTCCAGATCCTCCAGCACTGCGATCTTGCTGGTAGCGTGCCGGCTCAATGCCAGCGGCAGATCTTCCTGATCAATTCCGAGGCCGTCATCGCGGAGCCGGATCAGCTTGCTGCCGCCCTGCTCCAGCTCGATTTCAACCTGCGAAGCGCCGGCATCGAGACTGTTTTCCAGCAACTCTTTGACCACGGCCGCAGGCCGCTCAACAACCTCGCCGGCAGCGATCTGATTGCACAGCCGCTGATCTAAAAGATGTATTTTAGGCATCAGGCGTCGGGAATCCGCAGTTTCTGGCCGACGCGGATAGTATTTCCGGCAAGCTTATTGTGGCTCTTCAGCGCAGAGACGCTGATCCGGTAACGGTTGGCAATCTCCGACAAGGTGTCGCCGCGTGACACAACGTGCTGGGAGCCGTCACTGCCGGCGACCACATCGCCCCGCTTAATCGCTGCCAGCAGCGTATCGTCGGGCGGCTCGGTGCGGAAATACTGGTCGATACCATTGAAAATGGCGCCCGCCAGTTTTTGCTGATGCGATGCGGTATTGAGCAGGCGGGCTTCATGCGGATTGGAAATAAACCCCGTTTCCACCAACAACGACGGAATATCCAGCGACTTCAGCACTGCAAAGGGCGCCAGCCCGAGCGTATTGCTGTGCATTTTGGTGTGGCGGCTAAGCTCGCCGATGATATTGCCGCCGACTTTGGAGCTGGCCTCGAGGCTGTGCGCCATCGACAGATCGGCAATAATCGACTTCACGTCGTCGGGCTTATCCGCAAGGCTGACACCGCCGACACGGTCGGCGCGATTTTCACTCGCTGCCAGAAAACGTGCGGTGGCGCTGCTGGCGCTGCGTTTGGACAGTGCATACACCGACGCACCCCGTGCGCTGCGCTCGGTAAACGCATCGGCGTGAATCGACACAAACATATCCGCCTGCGCGGCCCGCGCCAGATCCCGGCGCTTGGTCAGGCCGACGTAGTAATCACCCTTGCGGATCATTACCGCGCGGTAGCCCTGCGCGGCGTCGAACTTGGCGCGCAGGCGTTCGGCGATCTCCAGTACCACGGTTTTTTCACGCTCGCGTCGCGGCCCTAAGGCGCCGGGATCCTCGCCGCCGTGGCCGGCATCGATCGCGATCACAATGTCGCGCCGCCCCGACACATCGGCAACTTTTTTAACGCTGGATTCTCTGGCCGCCTGCTCATCAAAAAAATCGATCACCAGCCGGTCGTATTTATCGTCAACTTTGCCGAGGGCGAAACTGCGCGGCTTGATGTCGCCCTCAATATCGAACACAACCCGCAACTTGCCGCCGGCGCGGGGCGCGTGGCGCATTTGCCGGACCGGGCTTTTTGCAAAGTCCGGCAACGTCATATTGGCCGGCATGGTCGCGGCATCGATATCGACCACAACGCGGCGCGGCGATTCAAGATTAAACAGTTGGTGGTCAGTGGCGGCACTGAGGTCAAAAACCACACGGGTGTGATCCGGTGCCCGCCAGACGCGCACCTCTTTGATGGTCACCGCTGCCGCAGCGGGCAATGCCGCGCAGACCAGCAACGCCGCAAGCGATTGTCGGATCAGGCGGCTCAACATATCTCTACTACTTTAAGAATGGCGGCACCTGTTTCTGATTGTGCATGAAGTGTCAGCTCGCGGCCACGACCGACGGTTTCAATGCTAACGCTTATATCGGGCAGCGGCAAAAATCCGCGCCCCTGATCCGGCCACTCCACCAGACAAATTGCCGGGCCGTCGAAATAGTCTCTGATTCCCATATACATCAACTCTTCCGGATCACCGAGACGATACAAATCAAAATGGAATACCGGCGGACTCAGATCGGTATAGGGCTCGACCAATGTATAGGTCGGGCTCTTAACCGCGCCTGAATGCCCGCGCCCGCGCAAAATACCGCGGCTGAGCGTGGTTTTTCCGGCACCGAGATTGCCCGCCAGCGCAATAAAAACACCCGATATGCAGGCGCCGCCCAACCGCTCCCCGAAGGCGAGCATCGCCGCCTCATCAGCTAACACAAGCTTCTGCGCAGGCGGCAGCGCTGTCTCTGAGACTGCGTTCAATTGACAAAACTCCGCAGTGCGTTGATGACGTCCCCGGCCAGCACCCCGCGAACGCCTTGCCGGCCGGCTAGCGCCGCCGCTTCCGCATGGACGCAAACAGCGAGCCTGGCCGCCTGCAACGGCGATAATCGCTGCGCGATCAATGCGGCAATAATACCTGTGAGCACATCACCGGTGCCGCCGCTGGCCAGCGCGGGCTCTGCGTAATCGGCAATCAGTGTGTGCGCAGCACCATCGCAGATCAGTGTGCCCGCGCCTTTAAGCACCACCACACCGCCATAGCGCTGCTGCAACTCGGTCGCGGCTGCAAAACGGTCGCGGTTGACTTCGTCATTGCTCACACCCAGCAGCCTTGCGGCCTCACCGGGGTGGGGTGTCAGCACCCAGTTTGGGCGTTGCGACTGATCGCCGAGCACACCGGTCGCGATCAGGTTCAGTGCGTCGGCATCGACCACCATCGGCAAATCCCGCTTCGCGGCTGCCCGCAGCAGGTCCGCACCCCAGTCGTTGCGACCGAGACCGGGGCCGATCGCCAGTACCGAGGCACCGGCGAACAGCCCGGCAGGAATATCACCGTCATCCAAGCCGCGCACCATCAGTTCCGGCCGTGCGGCGAGAATACCCGCGACATGCTCCGGCCGCGTAATACAACTGATCAAACCGGCACCGCAGCGGGCCGCGGCGGTCGCCGCCAGTAATACTGCACCGCCCATACTGAGATCGCCGCCGGCGACCAGCACATGTCCGGAATCACCTTTATGGGCAGCTGCGCGGCGCGGCTTGAGTAATTTGGCCACCGCGCTGTAACGAAAACGCCGCACCGTGGCGACCGGATACTCAAAAGTACTCGGTGGTACCGCGAGATCGTCAAAGTGCACCGCACCGGCATGATCGGGACCGGCACCGGTGAACACACCCCGCTTCAAACCGATAAAGCTGATAGTGCAGACGGCGCGCACCGCATCGTCCTCGACATAGCCGGTATCTGAATCGAGTCCCGAGGGCACATCCAGCGCCAATACCGGCATCGCGCAGCGATTGATTTCCGCAACGGCCTCGCGGAAGGGTTCGCGCAGCAGGCCGCTAAATCCGGTACCGAGCAGCCCGTCGACAACCACCCCGGCATCGACCGATTGCCCCTCATAGGGCGCGCCGTTGATCCCGGCTTCACGGGCAAAATCCCGGGCCAATGCCGCATCACCGCTGATTTTACGGCTATCACCGACCAGCCAGAGCCGCACCGGGATATGTTGCTGTGCGGCAAGCGCCGCGACAATAAAGCCGTCGCCGCCGTTGTTTCCGGTGCCGCAAAATATGGTCAGCGGCGCGGCCGGCCAGTGCTGCTGAATCAGATCAAAAGCGGCGCGGCCTGCGCGCTTCATCAGCACAATGCCGGGAACACCCTCTTCCTCGATGGCGATACGATCCAGCTCCCGCACCTGTGCCGCGGTATAGAGCTCACTCGGAATGGGTTCAGCGGCAGCGGGCATGGCGATCGGCGGCAGGAAAGAATAGTGAAATTATAGATGAATACCGTCAAGATTCCGCGCCATGAGAGCCGACTTCGCCGAAACAGTTCATAACATCCAACGCTGGAGCGGGGAACTGGGCTTTCAGCAGGTGTCGATCACCGATGCCGATCCCGGTATTCACCATCAGCGCCTCACCCGGTGGTTGGAAAAAGCGCACCACGGCGAAATGGACTGGATGGACTCGCGCCGGGATTTGCGCGCCGATCCGGCAACACTGGTACCCGATGCGCTGCGCGTGATCAGCCTGCGCATGGACTACCTCAGTGAAGGCTCGGACCCGGCGCAACTGCTGACCCAACCGGAGCGCGCCTATATCTCCCGCTACGCCCTCGGCCGCGATTATCACAAGCTGATCCGCAAACGGCTGGCGCAGCTAGCACAGCGGATTCAGGACGGCATCGGCTATCAATACCGCGCCTTCGTCGACAGCGCGCCGGTGCTGGAGCGCGGATTCGCCGAAAAAGCCGGACTCGGCTGGATCGGCAAAAACACTATGCTGATTCACCCCCGCGCCGGTTCCTGGTTTTTTCTCGGTGAAATCATCACCGACGCACCGCTGCCGCTCGCCACCGCGACCATCGATCAGCACTGCGGCAGCTGCAAAGCCTGCATCGATATCTGCCCCACCGCCGCCATCGTCGCGCCTTTCGAGGTCGATGCCCGGCGCTGTATCTCCTACCTGACGATTGAGCTGGAAGGCCCGATCCCCGAACAGCTGCGCGCGCCGATGGGCAACCGTATCTTCGGTTGCGATGACTGCCAGTTGGTCTGCCCGTGGAATAAATTTGCCCGTAAAACCGCGGAGCCGGATTTCGCCCCGCGGCATTCGCTGGACGATGCGGCGCTGGTCGATTTGTTTAACTGGACCGAAGCAGAGTTTGAGGACCGTACAGCGGGTTCGGCGATCCGGCGTATCGGCTATGTGCGATGGTTACGCAATATTGCGGTGGCGCTGGGCAACGCGCTGGCGGCGACTCCGGATAACGCTGGAATTATTGCCGCTTTGAATGACCGGGCGTTGCATGAATCTGAGCTGGTGCGGGAGCATGTCGCCTGGGCTCTGTCTCGGGCTGGCTAACAACTGCGAAATATTTTCGGCCGGCTGCGGGAACGGGCTTGCGAATCGACCGCGGCTCCGGCGATCCGTTCAGCGCTGCGGAACTCGCAGAAAGCGCTCAGACAGTCCTCGCGAAAGCTTCTGAACTCCTCGCCTGCGCCAGACGCGGCCTGATTGATTCGCAAACCCGCCCCCGCACCCGGCCTGACATCGAGCCAATTCCTAGCGTTTCTTAATTTAGTTTTGTGATCTTTCGTCACCCTCATTGCTGAGGGTGGAGCCGCCTGCATGGTCCGAATCAGTCAGGCCATGCTTAACTTTTTCTCGCAGCTCAGGGGCTTTCGCGAGGACTGTCTGAGCGAAGCGAGTTCCGCAGCGCTGAGCGGAGAGGAAAAGTTATGGGCGATTCGGGCTGTGCAGGCGGCTCCGCCCGGAATCGGGCAGTCAGCGCGCAAACAAGGAATCTTACATCTGCAAAAAAGTCTGCCGGTAATACTTCAGCTCGTTGATCGAGTCGTAAATATCATCCAGCGCCAGATGCTTGCCCTGCTTGCGGAAACCATCGATCAGGTCGGGGCGCCAGCGTTTGACCAGCTCTTTGAGGGTACTGACATCGAGATTGCGGTAGTGAAACCAACCTTCCAGTTCGGGCATCTGGCGGGCCATAAAGCGGCGGTCCTGGCAGATGCTGTTGCCGCACATCGGCGATGCACCCTGCGGCACCAGTTCTTCGAGAAAATTCAGTGTTTTCCGCTCCGCGTCGGCGAAGGTAAAACGACTTTCACGCACCCGCTCGGTTAAGCCGGTGCTACCATGCTGTCGTGTATTCCACTCATCCATCGAATTGAGCACTTCATCCGACTGGTGAATGGCAACAACCGGACCCTCCGCCAGAATTTCCAGATTCATATCGGTCACGACGGTCGCAATCTCGATAATATGATCGTTTTGCGTATCCAGCCCGGTCATTTCAAGATCGATCCAGATCAGGTTCAATGCGTTGGGTTGCGCCGACATCTAAAGGGGCTGCCTCAGGAGTGAATAGTGGATTGTAGCAAAATGTTGCGCACAGGCCTCGTGGTATCGAATTTTGGTCGTCAAATCGAAATCGAAGACACCGAAACCGGTGAATCTTACCGCTGCCACCTGCGTAGCGGAACCACTGACGTCGTGACCGGTGACATCGTGCAATGGCGGCAGGGCGAACCCGCCGGCGTCGTAGAAAGCCGCAGCGAACGCAGCACGGAGCTACAAAGACCGGACGACAGCGGCAATTTGCGCACCATTGCCGCCAATATTGATCTTGTCGTGCTGGTTGTCGCCACGCGCCCGGAATGTCACAGCAACCTTGTCGACCGCTATCTGGTCGCCGCCGAAGTGCAGGGCATACAGCCCGTGATTTTACTCAACAAAGCCGATCTGCTGGATACAGAGCGCGATGCGGAAACGATCGCGATGCTCGCGCGGCTGGAAGCAATCGGCTATGAAGTGCTGTATTCCAGCTCGATTTCCGAACACGGCCTGACCGGCCTGCAACAGCGCCTGCAGGGTCACACCGCAATTTTCTTCGGGCAATCCGGTGTCGGCAAGTCATCGCTGGTCAACGCCCTGCTGCCCGGCAGCGACAGCCGTGTCGGTGAGCTTTCAGAGGCAAACGAGAAGGGTAAACACACCACCACCACCGCCCGCCTCTACCACCTGCCTGGCGGCGGCACGCTGATTGATTCCCCGGGAGTGCGGGAATTCTCAATGGTCAATCTGAACCGGGAACAACTTGAATACGGTTTTATCGAATTCCGACCCTTGTTCGGCACCTGCAAGTTCCGCAATTGTTCCCACAGAACCGAACCTGGCTGCGCTTTGCTGGCGGCGCTGGAAAAAGGCGAAATTTTTCCGCAGCGCTGGGACAGCTACCAGCATATTTTAGGCTCGCTCGGTAGTTAACGTTTACAATATCCGCCGCAAATTTTCGGAAGATTTTTATGTCAAAACCACCACTGCTGCTCGAACCGGAAGATCTGTTACCGCTGCTCAGGAAACCGGATGTACTGATTCTGGACACCAGCTCCGCGGACAACCATCAGCAGCACCATATTCCCGGCGCTGTACATATTGCACCATCAAGACTGCAGTGCGGCATCAAACCCGCACCCGGAAAACTACCCGATCGCGCCAGCTTGTCAGCCCTGTTCAGTGAAGTCGGGCTGACCCCCGACAAGCATGTTATCGCCTATGACGACGAGGGCGGCGGCTGGGCCGGACGACTGATCTGGACGCTGGATGTGCTCGGCCATAGCAACTACTCCTACCTGAACGGAGGTCTTCACAGCTGGCTGGCAGCTGGCTTTGCAACCGAATCCGGCAGCGGCGTCGCCACACCTTCCGATTACAATGCAACGATCAATACGGCGCCGATTGCCGAAGCAGAGGATATTCTCGCCTTGCTCGGCAGCGATGAATTAGCGATATGGGATGCGCGCTCGCCGCAGGAGTTCGAGGGCAGCAAGCTTGTCGCCGCCCGCGGCGGTCATATACCCGGCGCGTTTAATATTGACTGGCTGGAGTTGATCGACAACGACAACGCCAAGCGGCTGGTCGACCTCGATACGCTGAAAGCGCGGCTGCAGCGGCTCGGCGCGGACGCAAATAAAACGGTTATTACGCACTGCCAGACACACCATCGCTCCGGCCTCACCTATCTGGCGATGAAACTGATGGGATTTAAAGACTACAAGGGCTATCACGGTTCCTGGGGTGAATGGGGCAACCGGGATGACACGCCCATAGAAACCGGGAGCGGCGCATGATGGAACGCCTGTTTATCGCCGCGCAGTTTATGCTGCCGCAGCACCTGCTTTCGCGGCTCACCGGCGTGCTCGCTGCCAGCCGCATCACCTGGCTTAAAAATCTGCTGATCAAAGGCTTTATCCGGCAGTTTGACGTCGATATGAGCGAGGCCGCGAATCCCGACCCCGCCAGCTACCAAAGTTTTAATGACTTTTTTACCCGCGAGTTGCGCGCCGATGCCAGATCGATCGCCAGCGAAGCCGGTGTTATCGCCTGCCCGGCCGACGGCGCGATCAGCCAGATCGGCGAACTCAGCAAAAACCGTATTTTGCAGGCCAAAGGTCACGACTATCATGTCAGCGAACTGCTCGCCGGGCAGCACGCCGGGGAATTCACCGGCGGCAGTTTTGCCACGGTCTATTTATCGCCGCGCGACTACCACCGTCTGCACATGCCGCTGGACGGCGAATTGATTTCCACAACCTATGTGCCTGGCGATTTGTTTTCGGTCAACACCGCTACCGCCAATAATGTATCTAATTTGTTTGCCCGCAACGAACGCCTGATTTGCCGGTTTGAAACCGAGGCCGGACCGATGGCAATGATTCTGGTTGGCGCCATGATTGTGGCCGGCATTGAAACGGTGTGGAGCGGCCGCATCGCACCGCCACCGCGCACGCCTTCCACTGTCAGCTATAAGGACCTGCCGGCACCGGTTACCCTGACGAAGGGTGACGAAATGGGCCGCTTTTTTCTCGGTTCTACGGTCATCCTGCTATTTGCCGAGAATGCGGTACAGTGGGACAGCGGACTCACCGCGGGCAGCGAAACACGCATGGGCATGCATATGGGCCAGGTGCGCAAGACGGACTAAATTCTGGCCGCCGAAAACGCGAGCACCTCATCGATTGAGGTAGCCCCGAGCTGAATCATCAGCAAACGGTCGAAACCGACTGCAACTCCGCAGCATTGCGGCAATCCCGACGCCATCGCATCCAACAATCTGGTATCCAACGGCGGCAGCGCTTTGCCGAGGGCGCGGCGCCGCTCACAGTCCTGCTGATAGCGGCGCCGCAGAGCGCCGGCGCTGCGCAGCTCATCGTAGCCGTTGGCGAGCTCATAGCCGTCGGCATAGATCTCAAAGCGCAGCGCCACCGGGTTATCCGCTTTGTCACGGCCGACTTCTGCCAGCGCCGCCTGACTGGCCGGCCACTCGGTAACCACTGTAAATTCGCCGGCGCCAAGGTTCGGCTCAATTTTCATGGCCATCAATAAATTTAATAAATCGTCACGATCGAGATCGCGTACCGAGCGCTGCGCCAACTCCTGTGCGACCGTTTGCAGCTCCCGGTCGGAAACACGGTGCGGATCAAAATCGAAGGCGCTTTCGAACAGTTGCCGGTAGCTGACCTTGCGCACATCGCGCTTGCCCAGCAGAGCGCTTAGTAAATCGACTGTTTCCGCGATCATTTTCGACAGCGTGAATTTCGGCCGGTACCACTCCAGCATGGTGAATTCGTGGTTGTGCCGGTTGCCGTTTTCAGCGGCGCGAAATGCCTTGCCCAGTTGATACACCGGCCCCGAGCCGGCGGCGACCAAGCGCTTCAGCGCATGTTCGGGGGAGGTTTGCAGATAACCGACACCATTGCCGGTTTCAAGTGACAGCGCATCGAGATGCGGGTCGCTGGCGGCGGTCGCCGCCAGCAAGGGCGTATCGACTTCGAGCACTTCAAGACGCTTGAAAAAACGCCGCGTTTTTTCAAGCATCCGGGCCCTGGCCACCAGTGCGGGCTGCGAAGCCCCCGGACGCCAGTCCCTTACCATCAGCTGCTCAGCTTTTTACGCGGCTGACGTACTCGCCGCTACGGGTATCAACTTTGATTATTTCACCCTGATTGATAAACAACGGTACTTTCACGGTGGCACCGGTGCTCAGCGTCGCCGGTTTGGTGCCGCCCTGGGCGGTGTCGCCTTTAAGCCCGGGGTCGGTTTCGGTAATCTCCAACTCGACAAAATTAGCCGGTGTTACCGACAACGGCGCACCGTTGTAGAGAGTGACGGTGCACTTGTCCTGCTCTTTCAGCCACAAACCCGTATCGGCAACCGCTTTCAGGTCGGCCTGCACCTGCTCAAAGGTATTGGGGTCCATAAAATGGTAAAACTCGCCGTCGTTGTACAGATATTCCATCTCTGTATCCATAACGTCGGCTGCTTCGAGGGATTCACCGGACTTGAAGGTGCGATCCCATACCCGGCCGCTGTTCAAATTCCGCAATCTGACACGGTTGAATGCCTGACCCTTGCCCGGTTTTACAAATTCGTTTTCCAGAATCGAGCAGGGCTCACCGTCCAGCATCACTTTCAACCCGCTACGAAATTCGCTGGTAGAATAGTTCGCCATTGTTCTCAGGTCCTCTTCAAAAGTCGCGCATGATACTCCCTTCGCAGGACGGATGGCAGCAACAGCTCGCCTCCGCAGCACGTGACCCGTATCAACTCGTCCGCGATCTCGGGCTGGACCCCGCTACCGCCCCGGCTTCGATACAGCTCGGCAGCGAATTCGCAATGCGGGTCCCCGCCGCCTTCGCCCGCCGGATCCGCCCCGGCGACTGGAATGACCCGCTATTAAAGCAGGTGCTGCCCCTCAGACGCGAAACCGATGTGCAGGTCGGCTATGTCACCGACCCGCTCGCCGAAGCGCTTGCCAACCCGGTACCCGGGCTGGTCCACAAATACCGGGGCAGAGTGTTACTGATCGTCAGCCCGGCCTGCGCCGTACATTGCCGCTACTGCTTCCGCCGCCACTTCCCCTATGAGGACAACAGCACCGGCCGTCACAACTGGCAACCGGCGCTCGACTATATCCGCAGCGATACGGATATTTCTGAAGTCATTCTCAGTGGCGGTGACCCACTCGCTATCAGCGACCGCTATCTGGCAGATCTGGTCACGGAAATCGAGACGATTGCCCATGTGACGCGACTGCGGATTCACACCCGTCTGCCGGTAGTGATTCCCGACCGGGTCACAGAACAGCTGACCGGCATACTCCGCGACAGCCGGCTGCGCGTGGTTTTTGTATTGCACATCAATCATGCCAACGAAATCGATGCACCGCTCGCCGCGGCCGTTGCGCGACTCCGCGCTAGCGGCCTGAGCATACTCAATCAGAGCGTATTACTACGTGGTGTAAATGACTCAGCCACCGTCCTCGCCGCACTCAGCGAAGCGCTGTTCGGGATTGAGGTAATGCCCTACTACCTGCACCTGCTCGACCCGGTCGACGGTGCCGCACATTTTGACGTCGACGATACCGACGCGCGCGCCCTCTATCAGGAGCTACTCACCCTGCTGCCCGGTTATCTGGTGCCGAAACTGGTGCGCGAAGAACCCGGAGAAAAGTCAAAAACCCCGCTGGCTTAAGGGATTACCGCAGGTTCTGCGTGTGTTATCTTAAGCGGCTTCCTACAAAGCGCTGTTGTTTGCCGCTGCAGCCCAGTACCCCGGTTTCGAGCGACACGAATGAGTAATGACCGCATCAAGCTGACCATTGTCGGCACCGCAGATGCCACTAGCGAGATTATCGTTAATGCGCTGAAGCGGCTCGGTCATGTGGTGCGCGCCGAAGAAAGCAAATCCAAGGATGAATTATCACAGGCCTTGTCGGTTGCCGCGCCCGACCTGCTGATCTACTACACGGCGGCGGCGGATGTGTCGCTGAAAGACTGCAAGGCGCTGGCCGCGAAAGCCCTGCCTCCGACGCCGATTATCGTGCTGGACGATTGCGACCCGCTGACCAATCAGCAGGAATTTGTCAAAGCCACGCTGCCAGCGAATGAGTCACAACTGGTTGTGCAAGCCTGTCTGCGCGAATTTGAGCTGCTCAAGAATCAGCGTGAATTAGAAGAAGCCCGCAAGCTGCTGGAAATATCCGAGCAGCGCGCATCGCTGCTCATGAACGAGTCCGAAGACGCTGTCGGTTACGTCGCCGACGGTATGCTGATGAAGGTCAATACGCAGCTGACCGAAATGATGGGGTTTGATAGCGAAGCCGACGTTGAATACATGCCCTTTATTGATCTGATCGACGAAGGTGATCGTGAGCGCGTGCGCGTTGCCCTGCACGGCCAGCAGGTTGATGAGAACGCGCCGGAAGACCGGATCAATATTCTGGCCAGAACCAATAGCGGTGAGCGGCTCGCGGTTCAGGCCCGCTTCAATAGCACTATTTTCGAAGATGAGCGCTGTGTCCAGGTCACCTTCAAATCGAAAGAGCAAAGCAACGATCCGGTAGCGCCCGGTGTTGCGGGACAGCGCGCTATCGACATCTTTTCAAAACATGTCGAAGACTGGCTGGACCACGCCAAGGCAGAACGCAAAGACGGCGCCCTGCTGGTGATGACAGTCGACAGTTTCCAAAAGCTGCGCGACCGCTATGGCCTGCAGAAACAGGACGCATTTATGAATGCCCTGCTGGAAGTCTGCAGCAATACTCTTGCCAATTTCGAAAATTGCCGGATCTGCTACGACGCCGTCGGCGGACTCCTGACCAACACCGATTCAGAAACAGCGAAACAGCTGGCTGCCGATATTGTCGCTGCCGTTTCCGATACCGTGGTGGATATCGGCGAGAAGACCTCACACTTCACATCTACGGTTGCGGTACTGCCACTAAATCAGTGGGTCACGCAGAAAGCCGAGAACCTGATCAATGACGGCTTAAAACTCTGCGGTAATAGTCAGGGCAATGAAGTGATCACCAAAGACCGCGAGGTCACCAAGAAAACCGACCATAGCAGCCGCGATGACGACCCCTTTGAAATGCTGGTACAAAACCGGCTGCGTATTCTGTTTGAACCTGTCGTTGGCCTAAAAGGCGCGCCGGGGTTTTACTATGAAGCGCATATCGATATCGATAAGTGGCATACCGGTGAAATAACCGCGAAAGAGCTGGTCGAATTTGAGCAGAGCAAACACGACGACACCCGCATGGACCGCTGGCTGTTGATAGAGGCAACCAAAAAACTGGCTAAAACCCGAGCTGTCTCCGGCGATATCCGCTTGTTGCTCAACCTCACCAGCAACGGGCTGCATGACACCAATTTCCTTAAATGGCTGCGAATCGCGATCAAAGCGGCGGGCGTGCCGCCACAAAGTATCGCACTGCAACTTCAGGAGCTGGCCTTGAGCGAACACGTCACCCGCGCCAGCGAATTCGCCGAAGGGGTCAAATCAATCGGTTTCGAATTTTCTGTGGCAGGCGCCGGTGAGTATCACAATTCGGAAAGTTTCATTAAGCAGCTACAGCCGACTTTTGCGATGACGCGTTATTCGATCGATGACCAGGACAACCGCGACGCGCTATCAAAGCTGGTTAAAAGAATGCAACGTGAAAATATCAAAGTCATCGTGCCCGGCGTCAACTCGGTGGCCTCCATGACGAGCCTCTGGACGATGGGCCCGGATTACGTCAAAGGCCCTTACTTCAGCAGCCCCATCGCCAGCATGGACTACGACTTCGGCGACGACGGCTAAACACCCATCGCGCGGCGGATGATTTCGCGCTTAACCGGCAGCGCCCGATCAAACAGACTCATACCGGTATTGCGCAGCCAGCGCAGCGGCGGTGCCTCAGCGGCAAACAGGCGCTTAAACCCTTCCATCGCCGCCATCATCGCCAGATTTTCTCCTTTGCGCCGGCGCTGATAACGCGCCAGCACCGCCTCGTCATCCAGCGCCGCGCCCAATTCATTGGCGCGGCTTAGCTCTTCAGCCAAGGCCCGCACATCTTCAAATCCGAGATTAATACCCTGCCCGGCCAGCGGATGAATGGTATGCGCCGCATCGCCGATCAGCACAACACCCGGCTGCACATAGTCCACCGCATGGCGCTGCCGCAACGGAAAACCGAATCGTTTGCTACTTGCGGTCACTGCACCTAAACGCTGTTCAAGCGCAGCACCGAGACGCTGCTGAAAGGCTGCGTCATCCAGAGCCAGCAGTTCTGTGGCGAGTGCCGGCGTAGCTGACCAAACGATTGAGGAATAGCAGTGTGCAGCTGCACTATCCGCAAGCGGTAAAAAAGCCAACGGCCCGGTCGGCATAAAACGCTGCCACGCGGTCCGCTGATGGGGCTCAGCGGTAGCAACAGTGGCCACCAGCGCGACCTGCTCATAATCCCACTCCCGGGTCCGGAAGCCCGCCCATTGCCGGATGCGCGAGTTTGCCCCGTCTGCGGCAATCAGCAGCGTCGGTTTCAGTGTCACGCCGCTTTCCAGCAACAATTCATTGCGCCGGTTGCTGCGCCGGTATTCACTTAACGGGGTGCCGTCAAAAATATCAACGCGGCTTTTGTCCCGTAGCTGCGTCATTAGCGCGGCAGCGATAATGCGGTTTTCAACGATATGGCCCAGCGCCGCTTGCTGCACATCCCCGGCGTCAAAATCGACACTGCCGGTGCCGTCGGCATCCCAGACATGCATGTGTTGATAGGCGCAGGCACGGGCCGCGCTGATTGCCTGCCAGCAACCCAACTGCTCCAGCAATTGCTGAGATGCGGCGGTAATCGCACTGACCCGCGCATCGTAGCCGGTGACCGAATCGATGACGTCCGGGATGCCTTCCGGAATCGGATTCGCTTCGACCAGTGCAATTCGCAGTGGCAATTTCGCCAGCGAAAGCGCCATCGCCGCACCCGCCAATCCGGCGCCGACAACAACCACGTCGTACTGCAGGGACTTCATAAGCTGACTCCGGTTTTGCCTGTGGCACGGCCGGGCGAGCGGCCCGCGGCAGCGGCAACAAAGGCCCGCTTGGCAGCAGGCAGAATATCCAGGGCGACCAGGCCGAGGTTTCTCGCGACACTGACCACCGGATTGTGATGCCCGAAAATTTGTATCAGCCGGTCGGAAAACATCACAGTTTGCGCCTGATCGTCCGCCTGCGTTTCGACATAGCGACGCAACATAGTGAGTTCGCCGGGGGCGATGCCGTTATCCACTGCCTCTACCACGGCTTCGGCCAGACGGTAGGCGTCCCGCAACGCCAGATTAAAACCCTGTCCCGCCACCGGGTGCAGCGCGTGGGCGGCGTTGCCGGCGATGACCATACCCGGGCGCACCTGTTCCGTCGCCTCTATAAGCTTCAAAGGATAGATATCGCGCTTACCGACACGGGTAAGCCGCCCCAACCGGTAACCGAAACTTCGCTGCAGCGCCGCTAAAAACTCTGCGTCGCTTGCCGTCGACAAGGCCTCAGCGCCCTCCGGCGGCAGGGTCCAAACCAGTGAGGCCCGCGCACGGCCATCCGCGGCATCCGGCAATGGCAAAAGTGCGAGCGGGCCGTCGGCGGTGAAACGCTCATAGGCACAGCCATGATGCGGCTGATCAAAGGCAATGTTCGCGACCACCGCACACTGGTGGTAATCGGTTTCACGGGCAGCTATTCCCAGCGCCGCGCGCAGTTTTGACTCCGCGCCATCAGCAATCACCAGCAATCGCGCATCGATCGTTTGTTCACCGTCCTTGCCACTGAGGGAAATCTGCACCGTGCCACCGCTATAAACAGCCGCGTCGACGGTGGCCGGTGACAGCGTGGTTACGCCGGCCGCCTGCTGCATCGCGCTTAGCAAAACACGGCCGAGCCAGGCGTTTTCGATCACATAGCCTAACGCCGGCCAGCCCTGATCCTCGGCCCGCATCAGGGTGCTTCCGAAGTGGCCGCGGTCAGATACCTGAATCGCCTGTATCCGGGCAGCGTGCGCGGCCAGCGCGCCGGCAATGCCGAACTCCTCAAATATCGACAGGCTACCACTGGACAAAGCCGTCGAGCGCGCATCAAAACTCGATGAATACACCGGCTCGGCTTCCGCCGCCGGCATCGGAAACCCCTCAATCACCAGAATTTTCAGCGCGCCCTGCCCGATACGGCTCAGCGCCAACGCCAGACTGGCACCGACCAGACCGCCGCCGGCGATCACGACGTCCCAGCTGCGATCACTCATTGCGCGGCGGCCATCAGGGCTTCAATTTCGTCGGCGGTTTTCGGCACGCCGCCGGTTAGGACCTCGTGCCCGGTCTTGGTCACCAGCACATCGTCTTCAATACGCACACCGATACCGCGCCATTTGGCAGCGACACTTTTTTCATCCGGTGCGATGTAGAGTCCGGGCTCAACCGTCAGCACCATACCCGGCTCCAACAGCCGCCATTCGCCGTCGACGCGGTAGTCACCGACGTCGTGCACATCCATACCCAACCAATGCCCGGTGCGGTGCATATAGAATTTGCGGTAGGCGCCTTCCTTGATCAGGGTGGGCACCCTGCCCTTGAGCAAACCGAGCTTGACCAGGCCTTTGGTCAGCACTTTGACTGCGGCATCGTGGAACTCATTCCAATGCCGGTCCGGGCCGATCGCATCAAAGGCCGCGTACTGAGACGCCAGCACCAAATCATAAATGGCACGCTGTTCCGCGCTAAAGCGGCCGTTCGCGGGAAAGGTGCGGGTAATATCGCTAGCGTAATGCTGCAGCTCGCAACCGGCGTCAATCAATACCAGATCGCCATCAGCAATAGTTTTATTGTTTTCGATGTAATGCAGGATGCAGGCGTTGCGACCGGCGCCAACAATCGTATTGTAGGCGGGGTAGCGCGCACCGTTGGAGGCGAATTCGTGGAGAATTTCCGCTTCCAGCTGATATTCATTTTGACCGGGACGGCAAAACCGCATCGCCCGGCAGTGGGCGGCGGCGCTGATTTTGCCGGCTTTGCGCATCAGCTTCTGCTCGGCAGCACTCTTGTAAAGACGCATATCGTGTAACAGGTGATCGAGGTCGAGGAACTCGCCCGGTGGCACTGAGCCACCGCGCAATTGTGCGCGCAGTGTGTTCAGCCAATGCATTACCCGGGCATCAAATTCCTGATTGCGGCCCAGCGAATAATAGACGCGGTGCCGGCCCTCAAGCAGGCCGGGCAGAATCTCGTCGATATCGGCAATCGGAAACGCATCGTCGGCGTCGTAATCTTCAACCGCGCCCTCCGGGCCCGCGCGGTAACCGTTCCATAACTCCATCGCCGGATCGCGCTCCCGGCAAAACATCACAAATTCGCCGTGCCTGCGGCCCGGCAAAAATACCGCCACCGCCTCGGGTTCCCCGAAACCGGTCATATAATGAAAACTGCTGTCCTGACGATAGGGGTACTCAGCGTCGTTGTTGCGGATATGCTCCAGTGCTGCAGGCAATATCGCGATACTGCCCGGCTCCATCATCGCCATCAGGTTTTTGCGGCGGCGGGAGTACTCACGCTTACTGATTGTCATGCGGTATCGGTGCTGTCAGAGGATCAGAGCGCGTCAGAATATCATAGCGAGGTGCGCTCAGCTGTGGCGTCGGGCTCAGTGCAGTTTTAGGTCATCGGGCGATTCATCAGCGCTGACATTGCAGTCGGCATAGAGGCCGGCAACCGCGATGCGCACATATTCAGATACTTCGAACAGATCGGCTTCCGACTCGTTGTCCTCATCACCTTCCACCCCGATATTGGCGATGGCCAGAATATCGGACAGTGTTTCCGAGACTTCCGCGCCGAATTCCCGGGCGCCCTCCAGCTGCTGCATCTCTTTACCGCCAAAAGCGAAGCCGGTCAGAAAGCTCTCGCACCAGCCACCGAGCGCCGCGATACGGCTATAAAGCTCAAGCGCATCATCGGGCTGCAGCATGCGGAAATCCAAAGCTTCGCTGGCCATTTGGTAGGCGGTAGCTTCGGTCAGCTCGCGCAGCATCTCAACATCTTCCGCGTCCAGCTCACCGCTCTGTAAAAAACCGGTACAAACCTCACGCCAGCGCTCTTCATCCGGTCGCAAGCCGGCGGCGAGTACACCCGAGATATAACCGTGCAGTTCCTCGGGCTGACGCATCACCCGCAGATTGGCTAAAAAATCGGCGACATCATCATATTCGGGTAAAGAAAGGGACATATTGCGGAATCATTCAGGTTTTTCGACGCGATATTGTAAAGTATTTGCCCTGCCGCCGCGTTGTGATTGACCCCGTTTTTTCCCGACACTACTATAAGGCACCCCCAGCTAGGAGCAGCCAGCCCATGTCGCGGCAGGTCATACAAGCCTTGGAATCAAAACTGGATGAACTGATCGATCTTTGCGATCAGCTCGACCGTGAGAACCGGATACTGAAAAAAGACGCGGACAGCTGGAAAGCTGAACGCGAGAATCTGATGGAAAAAAATGCAACCGCCCGCAGCAAGGTGGAAGCCATGATTCAGCGCTTACGCGCATTGGAGCAGGAAACTTGAGCAATACCGTTAGCGTCACAATTCTCGACAAAGATTACACCGTCGCCTGCCCCCCGGACCAGGAAGATGACTTACATACCGCGGCCCGCCATCTCGACAAGGAAATGCGCGAAATCAGAAACTCCGGTCGCATCAACGGCAATGAGCGCATCGCGGTCATGGTCGCGTTAAACCTGAGCTATGAGTTGTTGCACGCGCAGGAAAAAATCGAAGAAAACAGCGTCGGCTCGCTGGACGGCATCAAGCGCCTGAACACCAAGCTGGAAGATGCTTTACACCGTCACCGGCAAATGCAAATCAGCTGAACTACGCCCCCCGTAGGTAGAAGTCAACAGTGACATCCTGCGGCTCAGGTCTATAATCTACTGACCTGAGATATTTGCCAGGCAGCTTTGACCCCTGAGCCGATGTTTTAAAAACCAGGTGGCTTTCAGCAGATGTTGGTGTGCATGTCCGCAAGTCGGAAAGCCTTATGCATCTCTGCGGCCTCCGCCATGAACCCGTGGGTTCATGGGCCGTGTTGCCAGCGGTATCTCGGGAACCTATTAAACTATGCCGAGTGATACCAAGTCCGACGCAGCAAAAGCAGCGCTTCGGCAACAAATTAAAACGCGCCGGCTCGCGCTCACTCCGAAACAGCAACAACGCGCGTCTCTCAGTCTCTGTCGGCGCATTGCCACCTCACACCTTTTCCTGCGGGCGGACCGCATCGCGTTCTATTTACCGCGCGGCGGTGAGATTTCCACACTTCCCCTCATGGAACTGGCACAAACCATGGGCAAGCTCTGCCTGCTGCCGGTCATTGATGGTCAGAAGCTGATTTTCAAGGCATTTCCGGCACGACTCGCCGACAACCGTTTTGGCATCCCCG